>JBOGOY010000269.1:0-5927 GCA_050748185.1 Pyrinomonadaceae bacterium | reverse complement strand
GGCTGTAATAGAATACAAGTGGATCGCCGACGCGCAGCCAGAACGCGCCGTCGCACATTTCCTCATCGCGCGCGCTTACGACCTGCTCGGCGAATACGAGCAAGCGCTCGCCGCCTACGAGACTTTTCTGGCGCGCGCCAGCCTGCGGCAGAACCAGTTGGAGATCGAGAAAGTCCAACTCCGACTCCCCGCCCTGCGTAACCAGATCAAGCGCGGCGACGGCGCACGGCGGAAAAAACAGGACCGGTAATTAAATCTGGCAATAGTTTTTCGGAGTGACGGCGAATTACAATCTTTTGCGACGCGGCGTGGATTCTTTCTCAACCTCTCGACGTATAATTCGATCCGATGGCGGCCAAGCACTGTCAACCTAAATTCAGGATGAATGCCACGCGGTTGTTCGCGGCGGCTCTCGTCTGCTGCGCCCTGTGCGGGTTGGCGCAGCAGGAGGCGCGCGCGCAGGAGCAGAATATTTTGCCGCCGCAGCCCGCGCCTCCGCCGATGCGTTACGTCCCTGAAGCCGACCGCGCCCAACTTAACGCCGCGCGCGACAACAAGGCGCGCACCCGCCTCAGTCTCACACTTGCCGAGGCGCATCTGGTCCGCGCCGAACAATACACGGGGTCGCAATCCTTCGACGCCGCCGCCGCCGCACTCGGCGTCTATCAAGGGCTGATGAACGACGCGCTGAGATTCCTGAAGCAGAGCGGCAAATCCGACGGCAAGACGCGCGACCTGTATAAACGGCTCGAACAGGCGCTCTATAAACACGCCTCGCGGATCGAGACGATGCGCCGCACGACGCCGCCCGAGTACACCGGCAACCTGCGGACGGCCATCAAGTTCGCGCAGGACGCGCGCTCCGCCGCGCTCGATGCCTTTTACGGCCACACAGTCCTGCGGGAAGAGCCCGGCAATGCCGCATCTTCAAGCGGCGAAGAGCGTCCCAAAGGCGCGCCGCCGCCACCTTCGCCGCTGTAAGAGCAGCAGTCCCCGGCACAGACGAGATTGACCAGACACTCTGGCAACACTGACAGCACAGCAGCCGACCCCATATGAATATGCGAGTTCCCCGCCCAGCCGCCCTTTACGTCGCAGTGACTTTAGTTCTCTTCTCTCTCGGCTCACACTTGATACTCACGGCCGCGAGTTTTCAACAGCCGAAGCGCGAGCACCTGAACGCGCAGGAAATCGATCTCGTTCGCGACAATCAGGAATTGGACAAGCGCACGCAGGTTTTCATCAAAGCCGCCGAGCGGCGACTGTTAGTCCTGACGAACCAGCAACCGGCGGCGCAGACCAAGCAGGCGCAGAAAGCGAGTGAAAGTTTCGGGCCGCTACCTACCGGCACGCGCGCCGAACTGCTCTCCGACATCGCGCGCATCCTCGACGAAGCGATCACCAACATCGACGACACCTCGACGCGCAACCCCGACAGCCCGCTGCTGCCCAAAGCCATCAGAAAGTTGGCCGAAGCTTCTCAGAAACTCATCATGCAACTCACGCCCCTCCGCGCCAGCGCCGGCGATGAAGGCTCCGAGCGCGAAAGCCTCGAACAGGCGCTCGACAGCCTGCAAGAGATCATCGAAGCCGCGAAGAAAGTGCCCGACGACGCGCCGGAGAAAAAAGGCAAACAATCGGGGACGAACGACTGAGACTACCGGCTGGTCCGGTCCACCTCACGTAATCAATAGACCTTTTGCACAAGATCACCAAACCAGTTTGTTGAGCGGCGGACAAGCCGCCTTGCAACGTACCACGACGGGCAAGCCCGCCTCTAAACGCAATTTTCGCAAGTTGACGGTAAGGGCATAGCCCTTCCGCACGTCAGGCGGCCGCAGCCGCGAAAAGCCCGCCGCCTGACGTATCTTGAAACTAATGGATCCGTCTGCTACCGCCCGGCCTTCAAGGCGTCGGCCGCGCGGCGCATCGCGGCGACGATGCGCTGCGCCCCCTCGCGCGCGTCCGCCGAGTTGCGGTCTTCGAGAGCTTGGCGCAGGTCGGGCAGCGGCAGCGCGGCGTAGCCCGTGTAATAGCCCGGCGCGTAAATCTGGTGCTTGTACCAAGCGCGCCCGCGCAGGCCGCGCTCGTCCGTCAGCGCGCGCTCGGCGGCGAGCAGCGCGTCGTTGATGCGTCGCAGACGGGCCACGGCGCGCCGGTGCGAATCGTCGCCCCTGACACGCATTTGCTCGCTCTCCGCGAGCGCGTCGCGCTGCCGCCCGCGGATGCCCTCGGCCTCTTCGCGTAAGTCTTTCAGGGCTTCGAGCAACGCCTGACCGTCGAACGAATCCGCGAGCCGCCGGCGGACGGCCGTCTTTTGCGTCTCGGTGACGAACTCCTGAATGGCGGCCGCGTAATCGGTGTAATCGAATGGCAACGCCGGGGCGTCGGCGAAGCGGAGCGCGACGGTTCCCCAAATGCGCGCGGCAGTCACGTGGTACTTAAACTCGGGGTCGCCGAATTTTGCCATCCAGTGGAAAGAGTCGTAGGCCGAATGGTACACGCCGTAATCGCCGCCAAAGCCCATGTCGAGCGCGGGGACGCCGAGGTGCTGTAGAAACGGCGTGTAGTCCGAGCCGGAGCCGAGCGCGCCGATGCGTGCTTCGGCGATGGCGGCGTCGGTACCGGTTTCGGCGTCGGTCAACTCCGCGTCGGGCTGCGCGCCGCGCGTGCGCTCGTGCCACGCCTGATAGACAGATTTACCCGTTTTCGGATCGGCCACGTCGCGCGCCGCCGCGCGGATCATCTTCCACAAAGAAGGCACGGACGACGCGCCGAAGTTCGCGCCCGACACCGCCGCGTCCATGTTGAGATAGACGACCGCCTTCTCCTTCAACTCTGCCGCATACTCTTCGGCCCACTCGGTCGAGCCGATCAGCCCCTGCTCTTCCGCGTCCCAACTGCCGAAGATGATCGTCCGGCGCGGACGCCAGCCCTGCTTCAACAACTGCCCGAGGCCGCGCCCGACTTCGAGCATCGCCGTCGTCCCGCTGTTCGGATCGACCGCCCCGAACGTCCATGCGTCTCGGTGGTTGCCGAGGATCACCCAACGGTCCTTTTCTTCCCCGCCTTCGAGCCGCCCGATCACGTTCCAGATCGTCTTCATCTGAAAATCCATCTCGGTCTTCAAATGGACGCGCACGTCGTTGGTCCCCCCGACGTGGTACGCAAAGGGGAGCGCGCCCTGAAAGCCGGCGGGGCGCACTGGTCCCTTGAGCGGTTCGAGCAGGCGGCGCGCGTCGCCATAAGAAATCGGCTGGACGGGAATGCGTGTCAGATTCTCGGCCTCTTCAAGCTTGAGGCGCGGCGTGCCGGGGATGGCCGGCCGGCCCGGCGTCAGCGGGTCGCCGGGATACTCGAACAGATATTGCACCGAGCCGCGCTGCGCCGAACTGGCCGGACGCCACGGCCCAGCAGGGTACACATCGCCCTGCGCGTAGCCATCGTCGGCCGGGTCCGAATAGATGATCAGGCCGACCGCGCCGTTCTCTTCCGCCACCTTCGCCTTGACGCCGCGGAACGAACGACCGTAACGCGCGATCGCGATCTTGCCCTTCACGTCCACGTTCAATTTCTTGAGCGCGGCGTAGTCGTCCGGCAGGCCGTAGTTGACATAGACGAGTGGCGCGGTCACGTCGCCCGACGCGCTGTAGCCATTGAAGAGCGGAATGATCCGCGGGTGCGACGAAGAAGGGTCTTGCGCGATGACGGATTCCTGTAAGCTCAAGCGCTCGCGGCGCTGTCCGGCGAGCAGTTCCACGACGCTCGGGCGTTTCGGGAAAGGCAGCAGCACCTGATACTCTTTCAACTCGGCGGGGATGCCGTAGGCGCGGAGTTGATCGCGGACGTAGAGGGCGGTTTGATAATCTTCGGGCGTGCCGGCGACGTGTGGCGCGCGTGTCAGGACGCGCAGATGTTCGCGCGCAACGGCCGGCGCAGGCACGGCGCGAAACTGCTCTTCATGCCGGCGCTGCGCGGCCGAGCCTTCAGCGGTGAAACCCATCAGCGTCGTCGCGTCGGGCGTCTGCGCCGACGCGCGGAAAAGATTAGTGACGCAGAGCAGGTTGATGGTCAACAGCAGCGCGGGCAGGGCGCGCACGGCGGCGGAAGCGTTCGCTTTCATCCGAGATTCGTCTCCTCAGGTTTCAGGTGGTGTCGAACTGCGGTCGGCTTTTCAGCGTAAGGGCAGTGTACGCGAAAACGCCTCCGCGGGGTCAACGTCTTTCGCGCTTTTCAGCAGACAGCGACGAGGCCCGTTCTCACAAACACGCAGCGAAAGGGACAAGAAGAACCGATGGACAACAGGTATTACCCCGGCGTCGAAGCAGACATGCCGCAACTGGTCACCGAACTCCGCCACTTGTTCGACGAGGGCGATTACGAAGTGCAGACGATGCAGGTCTCGCAGACGACCGTCTTGCAAGCGCGCAAGTCGAGCACGCTACGCGACCTGACGGGCCTCTCCGCCGCGCTGACGATCAAGATCACGGCCGAGCACGGCGGCACGCGCGTCGAGATCGGGATGCAGAAGTGGCTCGACAAAGCGGCGGTCGCGGCGGTCGCCGTCTTCCTCTCGGCGGGCTTACTGCTCGCGTTGCCGGCTCTCGGCGCTTACTGGCAGCACAAGGTCACAGAGGATGCGTGGAAGATCGTCGAAGCGCACGTCGCGCGGCAGGCAGGCGGCTACGTCCCGCCAATGCCCGGCCGTTGCGGCACCTGCGGCGGGGCCAACGTCTCCGGCTCGACCTTTTGCACGACCTGTGGCGCAAACCTCAGAAACGCCGCCTGCGAGTCGTGCGGCGCACCCCAACTCGATCCTTCGGCGCGCTTCTGCAACCGCTGCGGCAAGCCGCTCGTGAGCAAGGGATGAGACACATTGATTGATTCATTGATTCATTGAATCAATGAAGAAGTCAGCCAATGAATCACTTCTTCAGGAGGACACACAATGCCGCGACAGGTTTCATCAGGCGGAGGCGCGAAGGGTGCGTGGTTGTTGGTCATTTGCGCGCTCTTGTTCTGCGCGGCGGGCGCGGCGCGGGGTCAGTCGGGCCGCAGACAACAGAAGCCAGTGGAAGTGCCGCCGGTGCCGTCCGCGCCGGTCGATCCGGCGACGCTGCCGAAACCGACCCCGCTCCCGCAGGCGCGCCTCCCGCTCGTCGTCGTCAGTAATAATTCCTTCGCCATCAGCGTCTCTTCCTTCGACTTGGACGCGGTTCAGCAAATCGTCCTGCGCCGGCTGAGCGAGTCGAATTCACTCGCGCCGCGCGGCGGCGACGACAACGTGCACCGCGGTGAGGCCGAGAAACTCGCGAAGCAGGAGACGGAGGCTTACGTCGTCTGGGTCCAACTCGAAGCCAACCCGCTCGGCGGTGACTCGATCTCGATGCGGCGCGACGATCCCGAAAACTACCAGATCAGTTTCGCCCTACTCTCGCCACAGACCGGCAAGCGCAAGACTTCCGGCTCGGTCCAACTGCGCCGGTATAGCAACAGCCGCATACCCGGCATCGGGCGCGGCAGTTGCTACCCGGCCACGGCCCGCAGTTTCGACTACTCGCTGCTGCTGGGCGCGCTCGAAGTGGCCGAGCGCGTCTTCCAATCGCTTAGCGTCGCGGCCCCGCCGCCGTGCCGCGGTTAACGGTGAGAGGGACGTTGGGCGGCTTGAGTCGCCCTTCGCGTTCGGCATTCAACATTTCACATCCGGGTCCGATGTCCACCAACACCTGTCAAAACTGCGGGCGCGAGTATGCCGACTCGATGCGCGTCTGCCGCTACTGTGGGACCAACCTGCTTACCGGTCGCCGCCCGCCCGCCCCCGTTGAAACCGGCTACGCGCCGCCACCGCCACAACGGTGGGAGACTGTCGCCGCGCCCGCGCCGGTGCAGCCTTACGCGAGCACGCGGCCCGCCGCCCAACCAGCGCC
>JBOGOY010000268.1:0-5938 GCA_050748185.1 Pyrinomonadaceae bacterium | reverse complement strand
ACTGAATCACGTGGCTGCGGACCTCGACGCCGAACGCCGCAAGCAACTGCTTCGCCAACGCGCCGCAAGCCACGCGCGCCGCTGTCTCACGCGCCGACGCGCGCTCCAGAATGTTCCGCAGATCGCGCGCGCCGAACTTCTGCCCGCCCGCGAGGTCGGCGTGCCCGGGGCGCGGCCGCTTCACCCGCCGCGACTTTTCCGGCGCGAGTTCGGGCCGGGGCTCGGCGGCCATCACGTCGGTCCAGTTGGACCAGTCCTTGTTCTCAATCATCAACGCAACCGGCGAGCCGATGGTCTCGCCGTGCCTGACGCCACTTAGGATTTCGACGCGGTCACGCTCGATCTTCATCCGCCCGCCGCGGCCGTAACCCCACTGCCGCCGCTCCAGTTCGCGGTTGATCAACTCAAAGTCAACCGGCACACCGGCCGGCATTCCCTCGACGATGGCGACGAGCGCGCGGCCGTGTGATTCGCCTGAAGTGGTAAATTTGAGCATAGCTGCGGCTTATTATTGAAAGCAGCTTTTTGAAATCTTCAACGGCCAACTCGCCGTCATGCGCTAATAATGTTTTCGGCGAAGATGTTTCCCCGCCCCAGAATGCCGGCCGGGTCAAAGGCGCGCTTGAGGGCGGCCATCTCGCGCAAATGCAGTTCGCCGTACAACTCGCGCAGGTAGTCGCGTTTCAATTTCCCGATACCGTGCTCGGCTGAGATAGTGCCGTTGACGGAGACGGCGCGGCGGATGAATTGGCCGTAGATTTCGCGCGCCCGATTCGCCTCCGAGTCGTCGCGCGGGAGGATGTTGACGTGGACGTGGTTGTCGCCGATGTGGCCGAAGATGACGTACTGTAAGCTCGAGCCGCGCAGGGTCTCCTGATAAAACCTGAGCATCGCGGGAAACTCCGCGTCGGGCACGGCCATGTCGGTCGAGACCTTGCGCTGGCCGTGCCGCGCAAGCCACTCGTTGACCTGCACGGGCAGGGCGTGGCGAAAGTCGCGAAGCCGTTGCTGGTCCCCTTCGTTCGCAGCGAACCATGAATGGTCGAGCATTGCGTCGTGGTGTTCGAGCAGCGCCAGCCACTTACTCATCAGTCTTTCTTCCGTTTCGGCGCTGATCTCCTGCTCGAAGAAGATCGCGCCCGCCGCCCCCGCGGGCACTGCCGGAAACCTGTCGCGCAGAAAGGCGAGCGCCTCCGTGTCGAAATACTCCAGCGCCCGCGCGTCAATCCCGCCCGATAGTTCCCCGCCCCTCGTCTGCAAAGAAGCCGCGCGCGCCTCTCGGACAAAAGCGAGCAAGCTTGCTTCGCGCCCGAAAAAGACGACACCGCTCAACACGCCTTCAGGCTTTGGCAGCAGAGATGTTTCGATCTCGGTGATGACGCCGAGCGTGCCCTCGCTGCCGATGAAAAGATCGATCGCGTCCATGCTGGGCGCGACGTAGTAGCCGCTCGCGTGCTTGCGCGTCCGCGGCATTTGATATGACGGAAGTTGCGCTTCGATGCTGCGCCCCTCTGAGAGCGGAATAAGCAGGCGGCTCGCTTCGTTAGCAAAGACTTCGCCGCGCCGCAAATCCAGCACGTCGCCCGTCGCTAACGCGATCTTCAGGCGCTCGACGTAACGGCGCGTCGGGCCGTACTTGAAGCTGCGCGCGCCCGATGCGTTGGTCGCCACCGTGCCGCCCATGTAGCAACTCCACTCGGTCGGGTCGGGCGGGTAAAAGAGCCCTCGCGCCTCGACCGCGCGGCGGTAATCGGCCAGCGTCACGCCGGCCCCGACCGTCCCGCGCCCACCCTCTTCGGTCTTTGCGATTGCTTTGATTTGACTGAACCGATCCGTCGCCAGCACGACACCGCCGAACGGCACCCGCCCGCCGACGATGCCGGTCCCCGCACCGGAGACGGTGACGGGCGTGCCTTCGCGCGAGGCTTTAGCTAATACCGAGGTCGCTTCTTCCGCCGTCTCGGGAAAAGCGACGCGCGCGGCGTGGCCGCCCGCCATGTTGCTCGCGTCGGAGAGGAAGGCTTGAATCTCGTCGGGTTTGGATTTGGCCTGCATGGTGAAGTCGCCGCGACGAGTCTTCGCGGAGGTCATAGATGGAACCGATCACTGTTTCTTTTCCAGCGTCGGCAACTTCTCTTCGGGCAACTCTAAGCTGTCAATCGCAGAGGCAACTGTCGGGAACAAAATTTTCAGCTTCTCCTTGCCCGTACCTCCTCCATCGACGAAGGTCCACGTCTCGCCGCCATCCCTCGACACGCCGAGATGGAAAGTTTGTTGAGCGAGGACGCCTTCCGGAACCTTCATCCGCATCGTGGCTGGCACTACTGCGAACAAATAGTCTCGGGCTTTAATGACTTGCGTCGGCTCGTCCACCGACAGAGATGAAAGCTGGAACCCCTGTGCCCGCCACCCACCCATCCCTATTTCAAGCTTGCTTACGATTTTCGCTTTGCCGCCGGATAGCTCTACGAGGTCCGGATAAGTCAAATCAGCTACCCTACCGAAATCCCCCTCAACGAAAGCCGTGCTCAACTCTTCCGCCTTTTTCTTTATTCTGCCTTTATCGACTTCAGGCGCGTCCGCGACTTTTACCTTCTCAGCTTTAGGGGCGGGCGGCCCCGGTTCTCCAAGTTCTTGCTTCGCGGGTGCTTTTTGCGCTTGTCCGCAGGCGACTTGCGAGGCCGAGAAAATGATGCAGACCAAGAAAACAGTTTTTATTCGCATTTGCAACTTGCCTCTTTTTCTGCGTGATTAACGAATTTATTGGGTCTAACCTAATTGCATTTCACGCTCGCGCAGGTACTTGACGCGGTCGCGCAGTTCGGCGGCCCGCTCGAACTCCATCGCCTTGGCGGCGGCACGCATCTCTTGTTCGAGGCGCTCGATGGTCTGCTTGAGTTTGCCGGCCGTGTAGTCTTCGATGGCCCCGAGGTCGAGCGGGACTTTGAAGTAGTCGGCCTCGTAGGCGGTGACGAGCGTGGCCTCGATCGGCTTGATGATCGTCTGCGGCGTGATGCCATGCTCGGCGTTGTACTCCTGCTGAATCTGGCGGCGGCGCTCCGTCTCCCCGATCGCACGTTTCATCGAGTCGGTGACGCGGTCGGCGTAGAGGATCGCCATGCCGTTCGCGTTGCGCGCGGCGCGCCCCATCGTCTGGATGAGTGAGGATTCAGAGCGCAGGAAGCCTTCCTTGTCGGCGTCGAGGATCGCGACGAGCGACACTTCCGGCAGGTCGAGCCCTTCGCGCAACAGGTTGATGCCGACCAGCACGTCGAACTCGCCGCGCCGCAAGTCGCGGAGAATCTTGATGCGTTCTAAAGTCTCGATGTCTGAATGCAGGTAGCGGACGCGGACGCCGACCTCCGCGAAATACTCGGTCAGGTCTTCGGACATCTTCTTCGTCAGCGTCGTCACCAGAACGCGCTCGTTGCGCTCGGCGCGCAGACGGCACTCTTCCAGTAGGTCATCGATCTGCCCCTTGACCGGGCGCACGTCCACCACCGGATCGGTCAAACCCGTCGGGCGGATGATCTGTTCGATGACTTCTCCAGCGCTCTTCGTCAGTTCGTAGGGGCCGGGCGTGGCCGAGACATAGATCAACTGGTCGACGCGCTGCTCGAACTCCTCAAAGTTAAGCGGGCGGTTGTCGAGCGCACTAGGCAAACGAAAGCCGTACTCGACGAGCGTCCGCTTGCGCGACTGGTCCCCGTGGAACATCCCGCGGATCTGTGGGACGGTCTGGTGCGACTCGTCGATGACGATCAGCGCGTCGTCAGGCAGATAATCGAGTAGCGTCGGCGGCGGCTGGCCGGGCTGTTGGCCGGTCAAGTGGCGCGAGTAGTTCTCGATGCCGCGACAGAAGCCCATCTCCTTGATCATCTCAAGGTCGTACATCGTGCGTTGGTGCAAGCGCTGCGCCTCGACAAGTTTGCCCTCCTGTATAAGCTTAGGCTCCCACCATTCCAATTCTTCACGGATCGTTTTGATGGCGCGCTTGATCGTCTGCTTCGACATCACGTAATGCGTCTTTGGGTAAATCGGCAAACGCGCGGTGTGTTTTTGTAAGACCTCACCGAGCAGCGGATCGATGGTCGAAACCGAATCGATCTCGTCGCCCCACAGTTCAATGCGGTAGGCCTGTTCCTGATAGCTCGGATAGACCTCGACGACATCGCCGCGAACACGGAAGGAACCGCGCCCGAACTCGATGTCTGAGCGCTCGTATTGCAATTCGACCAGTTTTTGCAGTAGCGCGTCGCGGGTGATTTTCATTCCCGGCTCGACGAAGAGCAGCATTCCGTAATAAGCGTCCGGATCACCGAGGCCGTAGATGCAGGAGACGCTGGCGACCACGATCACGTCGCGCCGCTCGAACAGCGCCCGCGTGGCCGAGAGGCGCAGGCGATCGATCTCGTCGTTGATCGTCGCCTCTTTCTCGATGTAGGTGTCTGAGGCCGGCACATAGGCCTCTGGCTGGTAGTAGTCGTAGTAGGAGACGAAATACTCGACCGAGTTCTCGGGGAAGAAGGATTTGAACTCTTGGTAGAGTTGCGCGGCGAGCGTCTTGTTGTGGGCGATGACGAGCGTAGGGCGCTGTGTGAGATCGATGACGGTGGCAATGGAGAAAGTCTTGCCGCTGCCGGTGATCCCGAGCAACACCTGATCCCTTGTGCCGTCGCCGAGGCCGCGCACCAGCGTCTCGATGGCCTGCGGCTGATCCCCTTGCGGTCGAAACTCAGAACGAAGCTGGAAAGGCATGTCGTGAATAGTAAATCGTAAATCGCGAATAGACAAAAGCAACCCGCCTTCTATTCCCGATTCACGATTCACTACTTACGACCGGTTCGACTAACCCCTGCTGTTGAGTTGAAAGAGCGCGTCGATCAGCGCGACCTGTACTTCGGGCGGCAGTCCCGTGCGGGCGGTTGTCTGCCGGAGGGCTTGCAGGGCTGCCGGACTCCCACACAATGCAAGCAGGTTGACGACGGCCAGACGCGCGGCCATGTTGGGGTGGTTCTCGACGGCGTGGACGAGTGGCCCGAACTCGCCGGCCGTCGCCATCAGGAAAAGGATCGAGAAGGCGCCGTAGGACTCCCCTTGATTACCGTTCGTGAGGCGCGTAATCGCGTCTTCGGCCACGCCCGCCGTAGCGATGGCTAGCCCCATGCGACGCCGCCGCTCGGGGCTGGTCCCCTCGATGGCCCGCTTCAGCGCCGCGGGGTCCGAACGGCTCACGACGTAAAGCGCGTTTGCAGCTCCGTTTCGCACTTCCGGCCTCTCGTCGTCAAACGCCGCGCAGATCTCACGCAACGATTCGTCCGTGAGCGCCGACGCGGCCGCTGCGTCAAGCCCGTCCCCGTCAACCTCGAACTCCGACTGGCCCGGCGCGTACCGCTCAGTCGCCAGTTCGGCAAGCCCGAGGACATCAGACTGCTCACTCACTCCGTTCGCGAGGGCGACGGAGGACGCGGTCATCCCGACTCCGGCAGATTCTGATTGGCTTGGCTCGAACTGCGGCGGAGAGGCTTGCTCCCTTTCGCGGGCAGATCTCGGCTTCAGACGCAATGGAGGCTCGAGCGCAAACTCTTCATCTCTCAATCCGGACAGGCACGCCTCAATGGCCTTCCCGATTAACTTCGGCATCCCCGGCGTGGAGTCGCGACCGTACAAGGCACGGAGCGGTTCGACGGCGGACGGATCCTTGAGTTGCGCGAGGGCGGAGACGCAGGTGCGGCGCACCTCTGCCGACTCATCGGCGAGCCCGGCGATGAGGTGCGGCGTGGCGCTCCGGTCGCGCGCGAGGCCGAGGGCGCTCGCCGCGCGCGACCTCCCTTCGACCGTCTCGGCAATTCGCAACTGTTGCACGGCGTCGGTCAGATAGCCGTGTTTAAGATAGGCCGCACGCGCGTTCGCCTTCCGCACGACGACGGTCCCACCC
>JBOGOY010000267.1:0-5941 GCA_050748185.1 Pyrinomonadaceae bacterium | reverse complement strand
GGTGAAGCGCGGAGGCAGCATGAACGCGCTGCCCCCGCGCGGTCGCCGGAACGTCATGTGGCTTACCCCCAGCGTCTAAATCAAAACCTACGAAGTTGGGACAGAGAGAAATAGATAGGATTGACAAGATGAATAGGATGAAGCAAAAAGAAGCGGGACACGCCGTTTTTGCCATCTTGTCAATTCTGTCCGTTTCTTTTGCGTTTCAAATTAGAGACAGTTCGCCCTAAAATGACACACGTTGAAAACAATGTGGTTCGAGCATAGAGCATTTTGATTATGAATGATGACACCAAGGAAGACGTACCGGGTGAAGGCGGCTTGAGCGAGGCGGAGATGCGTGAGTGCGTGCTCCGGTTGGCATTCGGCGGCGACCCCAATCGTTACACGGAGTTTTGCGAGGCGGTACGAGCCGCGCTGCCCGAAGGGACGGCGGCCGTCCTGCGCGGCAGCGCCATCACCGGCGTGCGTTGGAAAGACGGCGCGCCGTTCGACACCGACGGCGAGGGCACGAGCGACCTCGACCTGACGCTCGTCGGCGACGAAGTGCTCGACCTCTACATCCTCGACGGCTTCTACCTCCCCGGCATCCACACGAAACCCCTGAGCGAGAAAGACCCGGACATCGCTCCCGACTTGGTCCCCTTGCGCGAGAAACTGGTGGCGATGGTCAATCGCCCGGTCAACATTCAGGCCACGCGGGACTTCGTGATGTACGCCCGCGAAAACTGGTTCGGGCAGCCGTATCTGACACTCGTCGGGAAAGTCGGGGGCGAGTGACGCTGAAAGTCCTTAGCTACAACATTCGCTACGGCGGGGCCGGGCGGGAGGAGTTGCTGGCCGCCGCCATCCGCGAGCGCGACCCGGACGTGGTCGTCTTTCAGGAAGCCACCCGGCCGCAGGTCGTCGAGCGGCTAGCCGCCGCGACAGGGATGAAGACGTGGGCCGCCCGCCCCGGCCACTCGGTCGGCTTCATCAGCCGGCTCGAGATCGCGCACCACGAGTGGCACCGGCCCCGCGGCGCGCGGCACCCGTTCCTTGAACTGGTCCCCGCAGGGACCAACATCCGCATCTTCGGCGTGCACCTGAGCGCCGTGCATTCCTACTGGACCGAGCGTCGCCGCGTCCGCGAGTTGCATTCGCTGCTCGGCCTCGTCGCGCGCCACCGCGAAACCTTCCACGTGCTCACCGGAGATTTCAATACGCTCGCTCCCGGAGAACTCCTCGACACGAAGCGGCTGCCGCCCCGCCTGCGCCCCCTCGTCTGGCTAAGCGGTGGGCGTGTCCGCTACAAGACGATCCAGATCATGCTCGACGCGGGCTACTCGGACGGCTACCGCGCGCTTCATCCGACGGACGCCGGCCACACCTTCCCGACGTGGGATCCACACGTGCGGCTCGATTACTACTTCCTCCCGTCGCGTTTCGCCGAACGCCTGACAGCCTGCGAAGTCGTCAACACCGGCGAAGCGTCCGCTAAGGCCTCGGATCATTTCCCGCTCCTCGCACACTTCGAGATCGAGTAAACAGTTAAGAGTTCAAACTTTAGTTTGTGGCCGCGAAACGGCAACCTCAAGGTTGAACTCTCAACTGCCGGAATACAAACTAACCCACTATTTGGTCACTCATTATTGTGTTAGGAATCCGGACGGCTAAGCTCAGGCGAAATCGGGTTCAGCGACGATTCACACGCCTCTGCCCGACTCCGCGATCGGTGCCGCGTCTGTGGCGGCGGGCACTTCGTGAGTCTCGTGCTCTTGATGGAAGACGACGGTGAGTTGCGCGCCGAAGAGAAGGATGAGGCTGGAGACGTAGCTCCACGTCAGGACCGCGACGACCGCGCCGACCGAGCCGTAGATTTCGTCGTAGTGGAAATATCTGAGGCTCCACGCGAAGACGTATTTTGAGATTTCCCAGAGCAGTCCGGCGACGACCGCGCCGGGCAGCGAGTCGCGTAGGGTGACGCGCCCGTTCGGCATGATGCGGTAAACGAGCGTGAACAGCGCGACCGTCGCCAGCAAACTGAACAGCGCGAAGATGAGTTGCCAGAAGGCGTCACCGACGACGAGCAGCATCGCCACGCGTTCGAGTTGGCGCGGCGTCAGGCGCGAGGCCAGATCGCGCAGCGCGACGAGCATCGAGGTCAAGAGCACCGAGACAGTGAGCAGCACGCCGACGCCGCCGATCATGCCGAGCGTCAGGCCGCGCCCGTGCAAAAACGTCCGCGGGCGCGTGCCCCAGAGACGGTTGATCGCGCGCTCGGCGACGTTGAAGACCCACGAGCCGGCCCACAGCACCAGCACCGCGCAGGTGACGATGACACTGGTCCCCACGTTTTCAATCGAGCGGACGGTAGCGCGCAGGAAGTCGCGCGACCCCGGATAAACTTCGACCGCGCGATTGAGCAGGTCCGTGCCCACGTCGAAATAGTTGCTGAGGAAGAGCAGCACGAGCAGCAGGGGGAAGAGGGTCAGCAACCCGAAGTAGCTCATCGCGGCGGCGGGCGTGAACAAGTCGTGTTCGTGGAACTGGTGCAGCGCGTGGCCGATCATGGTGGGCCACGGCGCGCGATTTTTTACGCCGAAGTGGTGACGGGTGAATGAGCGGAGCCACTTGATCATCTGAAGCACATTGCGCCTTGCCGGGTTGTCAGTTGAAAAGTCCCGGACTCGGAGGCTGTCGGGGGATACCGAAGTGCTCGTAAGCGAGGCGCGTCGCCATGCGCCCGCGCGGCGTGCGGTTCAGGAATCCGATTTGAATCAGATACGGCTCGATGATCTCCTCGATCGAATCTCTCTCCTCGCTGATCGAGGCTGAGATCGTGCCGAGACCGACCGGCCCGCCGTCAAACTTTTCGATGATGTTGAGCAGCAGCTTGCGATCCACCTCGTCCAGCCCGAAAGTGTCCACCTCCATCCGGTTCAGCGCGTCGCTCGCCACGGCCTGCGTGACGCTCCCCTCGTACTCGACCTCGGCGTAGTCGCGCACGCGCCTCAGTAGGCGGTTGGCGATGCGCGGGGTGCCGCGCGCGCGGCGCGCGATCTCTTTCGCGCCGCCCTCGTCGATCTCGACGCCTAAGATTTCCGCCGAGCGACGCACGATCAATTCCAACTCGTCATGCTTGTAAAAGTCCAGATTGAAGACGATGCCGAAGCGGCCGCGCAAGGGGGCGGTGATGAGGCCGGCGCGAGTCGTCGCGCCGACCAGCGTGAACTTCGGCAAATCCAACTTGATCGAGCGGGCAGCCGTGCCCTGCCCGATCATCAGGTCGAGTTGGTAATCTTCCATCGCCGGGTAGAGCACTTCTTCGATGGCCGGATTGAGGCGATGGATCTCGTCAATGAAGAGCACGTCTTTTTCCTGCAAATTTGTCAGCAGCGCGGCCAGATCGCCCGACTTCTCAATCACCGGGCCGGAGGTCGAGCGCAACTCGGCCTTCATCTCATTCGCCACGATGTTCGCGAGCGTCGTCTTGCCGAGGCCCGGGGGACCAGTCAGCAACACGTGGTCGAGCGCCTCGCGCCGCATCAGCGCCGCGCGGATAAAGACGCGCAGGTTGTCGGTCGCCTTGCGCTGGCCGATGTACTCGCCGAGGCGGGTGGGCCTGAGCGACAACTCATACTGCCGCTCGTCATCAGTTGGTGATCCGTCGCGCGGGTTAAATGGTTCCAGTGGTTCGGTCATGCGTGTTCCGCGTAGGGCGCGGCGGCACCCGAAGCGCCGCAAGCCTGCGCCTCGGGTTAAGTCACATGCGTGGTAGCTTGGTGAAAGCCTCTTCCAGGTGCTTCTTGGCAATCGTGAAAATCGTTTTGGGGGCGCCGTTGTCTTCGTGCGAGTGGAAGTACTCAAAGACATAAGCCGTTCGCTCGCCCGAGAGCGTCACCCGACCCGGCACCGACAGATCACAATACCCGTGGCGGAAGGTGGGCTGGATAATTAGACGAGACTCATGGGCAAAGCCCCTGCAATCTAATCTCATAGATGCCACGTTCAGACTTCTTGGGGCCGGCTGGTTTGTGCCGAGCGCGACTACATCCCGCCGCGGCACGGCCAATACATTTACCCATTGCCGGCGCTTGACGGAAAAGATGTGAAAGCCGCCAACAAACACGTAGTCGTCATCAGCGTAGAACACCGTAGCCATGCCCTTCCCGGGAGAAGGCTTAACCTGTGTGTCGTGCCTTGCCCATAGTCCCGTCTCTGTATCGAAGGCGAAAATGCCGAACCCGGATGTCCCCATCCAGATCGTGTCACCAGACCTCTGAATTCCCCAGATGTTGTTGCCGCTCTCATAGCGCTTTCGCTTGTTCAGCCATCCCGCGGCCTTAGCCAGCTCTAACGGCTGATAGACAGTCTCGACATCCGTACTCAGATCTTTGACGACAAATCCATCAGGCGGGACGTTTGAGTCAGTGTAAACCCTGCCCTTGTAGATAAACCCCGTGATGTCCGTGCCGGGAGACTCTTGAACGCCCGCGAAGCGGATCCCCGACGCAATGAGTTTCAAGGGCGAAGGGGTCACGCGCAAATCGTCCGCGGGCGGGGCTTGTGCGCGCGCCGGAGAGCCACCCCCACACACGAGAGAAAGCAGGAACGAGAGCTTGAGTAATTTCAATTTCATGCGATGGCCTCGCTCCCTCGCCTAACCTTTAGACAAGTTCCGCAAGGTGCGCCGCAGCACGAGTTCGACGGAGAGTTCGCCGCCCTCCTGCATGGCCTGCGTGACGGCCTTCTCGGCCGCCGCGCGCTGGTAGCCGAGGTTGACGAGGGCGGAGAGCGCATCTTCGCGCAAAGTGTCTTCGGTCGCCGCCGCCGACGGCGCGCCCGCGGCCCGCGCCGCGAGTTGTTCTTCGAGCGCCGGCGAAGAAAGTGCGGCCATCTTGTCGCGCAACTCGATCACCATGCGCTCGGCCGTCTTCTTGCCGACGCCGGGAATCGAGGTCAAGCGCGCGAGATTGTTCGAGCGGATGGCCGAGATGATCTCGTCGGCGCTCATCCCCGACAGCATCGCGATCGCCGACTTCGGGCCGATGCCGCTCACCGAGATAAGCAGCGTGAACAGTTCCCGCTCGCGCGCGCTACGAAAGCCGAACAGTTGCAGCGCGTCTTCGCGCACGTGCGTGTAGACGCGCAGAGAGACCTGCGCGCCCGCGTCGTCCATGTCGTAAAAGGTCGAGACGGGGATCGTGACTTCGTAGCCGACGCCGCCCACGTCCAAGATAACGCTCGTCGCCTGCTTGGCGAGTAGTGTGCCGGTTAAGTGTGCAATCATTGGGTTGGGTGCCGGGTATCGGGTGCCGGTTAAGAGTGGCTTTCGGCCCGCTTTATTTAACCACGCCATAGTAGTGGAGTCCGAAAGCTTCGGCAACGCACGGGCCGTCCGAGGATTCTATGTCTGTGATGGGCGCGCAAGGCGACGGAAATCG
The DNA here is from genome assembly GCA_050748185.1 of Pyrinomonadaceae bacterium. Taxonomy (GTDB): domain Bacteria; phylum Acidobacteriota; class Blastocatellia; order Pyrinomonadales; family Pyrinomonadaceae; genus JACCRA01. The sequence goes on along the minus strand of JBOGOY010000267.1, from coordinate 515 downwards.
GGGTCATGCCGTGAGTCTGGCCGACATCTGACACCCGGCCCCCGGCCCCCTTTTTACCGTCCCGCCCGCGCGCGTTATACTGCACAAGCACCGAACGAGGGACCACGGCAGATGAAGTCTGAGAAAATTTCCGAACTGACGACGAACCGCCTGAGCGTCTATCTGCGTTGCCTCAATTTGCTGGCCGACGCAGGGATCAGGACGATCTCTTCGCAGGCGCTCGCGGATCAGTTCAACTTGAACTCGGCGCAGATCCGCAAAGACCTCGCCTACTTCGGCGAGTTCGGCGTGCGCGGCGTCGGCTACTTCGTGGACGAGTTGCGCCGGCACATCACCGAGATTCTCGGGCTCGACCGCCCGCATCGCGTCGGCATCGTCGGAGCCGGGAATTTGGGAACCGCGCTCGCCAACTATCACGGCTTCGCGGCCTCCAACTTCGAGGTCATCGCGCTGTTTGACAGCGACCGCGAGAAGATCGGCCGGCCCGTGGGCCGTGATGGCGTGCCCGTCCATGA
>JBOGOY010000266.1:771-5946 GCA_050748185.1 Pyrinomonadaceae bacterium | reverse complement strand
GCGCACGGGTTCTTACCTGTGCGCCCTGACGCTTTAACCTTGATAGCGAATTTCAGGAGGGGAAGCTGTACGTCACGGTGTAATTGGGGAGCCTCGTTTCGCAGACGGGCCTGCCGCCGGATTCCAGCCATGCATGTCCGTCGAGTTCGTTGCCGCGGGTTTTACGGACGCCGAACACGATGCGCGTCTGCACGCCCGCGAGGGACAAGAATCTGTAGAGCACCGGGGCGCGTTTCCAGCAGGTGGGAGTGAAGAGCCAGAAGTTGAGACCAAGCAGCATATCGAGCAGGCGCGCCAACTCGGATTCGGACTCGCCGCCGCCGCGTTGCGGCGGGGCCGTTGGCGAGCGCCGTGGGGTCACTAGGCTTAACGCGCGATCGAGCGGGAGAGCGTTCAGCAGTAACGAAACGACAACGACCCACAGAGCCATCCGGCAAACAAGCAGGGAAGTGCGCGGCTGTCGCGGAATAAATGTGACTGCCCGTCGGGCGAGCGCGGCCGACTGTCGCAAAGTGTCGGTCAAGCGAAGGGACATTGGCCGCGTGGTTCCTGTCAGGTTACTTCGTCGGCGACTTGGCCTGAAGACGATACCCGCGCCGTGTGCGCGCTTTCAAAGCGGGGTGAGAGAGCGTGACTTCGAGTTCGCGCCAACGCCCGTCACGCTTGCGGTCAGTGGGGACAAAGGCGATGGTGTACTGATTGCTCAGTTCCTCGACGATCTGTGCAAAGGCGTCGCGCAGTTCTTTCCCGCCCGGCGTCGAGACATACTGTCCGCCGCTCTTCTGGGCAAAGTCCCGCAACACTCCGGCCCCGGTGATGCCATTTGCCGAGCCCTTTGGCCGATCCGCCATGTCAACCGTGTAAATCGTGGCGTTGGCCGAGAGCGCGCCGTCCAGCGCCTTGCCGGGACCGGCCTTGCTGCTGGTATCGGCCCCGTCCGATACCACAATGATCGCGCGTCGTTTCTCGGGGCGAGTAGACAAGTCCTGAGCGGCGCGCAGGACGGCGTCGTGCAGCACTGTCATCCCATCCGCTTCGAGACCGAAAGCGTTGGGCGCGAGATCGCGGGACGGTGAGAATTCCTGAACCTGTTCGACTTTACTGTGAAAGCTATAGACGGCTGCGTTATCGTCTTCACGCAGGCCTTCAAGAAAGCGGATGCCGGCCGAACGCGCGAGCGAGACACGGCCCTCCATACTGCCTGACACGTCCAAGAGCAAAGCTGCCGCGAAGGGGGTCTGCTCTTCGCCGAAACTCATAATGGTCTGCTCGCGCTTGTCCTCTAAAATCTTAAAATCTTTGCGCTTCAGCCCGTGCACGTAAGCTCCCGATCCGTTCTTGACGGTCACGTTCAGGACGACCAGATCGGTCGTCACGCGGACGACATCGTCATCATCCTGAGCGAATGCGCGCGTCTGAGATGGCGGCGGCAGGAGCGAGAGACAGAGCAGTGCGGCGGACAGAGGCAGACACCAGACGCCCGCCCTTAATCTTCCTGAACCAGTGTGTGCGTATCGGCGCGGAGTTGGCATTGGGGTTTGATGGTCGGCAGTGAAACTACTGGCCGGTGATGTTGCGCGCGAGTCGGATGATTTCGATCAGTTCGTTGGCTTGACAGATCACTTCTGCGGAGATGACGTGGCGCGAAGACTTGTCGAGGTTTTTGCGTAAGCCTTCGGAAAGCTGCGCCAGACGTTCGACGACTCCCGCTACGTCTGTGGGCGGGTTCTCGACGGTGAATTTATCGTCTGAGCCGCCGGTTTCGCCGCGAATCTGGCGCGCGAGTTTGTTCATCCGGGCAATTTTTTTGAGGTCGGCGGCGGTCAGGTTCTGGTTTTGTTGATATGCGTTCAGCAATTCGGCTCCTAGTTGAGCGTTTTCCCGGGCGCGTTCGAGCGTCTGTTTGAAATTTGATTCTTCGCGTTTAATCCTCAGATTCCGCAACATCTCCTGCCGATGAGTCTCGGCTTGATCCGGCATGCCTTCACGGCCATCTCGACTATCACTCATCCCCGGTTTTACTTGAGCGGACGCGACGCCGGCGCAGCAGGCAAGGAAAGCGAAGGTGAGAATCACACTACGAAGCATAAATTAAATCCGTCTCGTTTAGTCCAAAGTGTCTGTGAGACGACGGGCGGTGCCGGTTGAGTTGTCCGGTTAAGCTGTTAGGTCTAGCTGAGTGAACAAATAAACGCGAGTGACTTAAACCCGGTTCTAACTTTTGTCGTCCCGCCGACCTCTGAAGTAAAACCTGAAGTTAAACTCTTATTTGATAGGTATCGCCGTGTTCGGGGTGTTGATGAATTCTTCACCCTTCGATCTGGGGCGCGGCACAACCACTATCTTCTGATTTGCGGGTAATCGCTCCGCCGGTCGCTTTTCCCCCAGAGAAGACTTGAAGGCGATTTCGTGCGGGCGGCGGTCGCTGCTTAATTTCGTGATGCGCGTACTGCTCCAGTCACGCGGACTGATGGTCAAAGAATAGCGACCTTCTTCTCCGGGTTGGAGCGTAGAGGGAGTTAATTTGATGCGTCTCGTCTCTTTCCCGCCTCCGGTCCGACGCATCAATTCGATCTCTAAATAAAGATTTTCCAGCTTCGAACTGGAAATGTTTGTGATCGTCCCACCGATCAATGCGTCCGAGCCTTTGAGCCGAGCCTCATCCTCTCTGACGTGGGCCTCGGGAGATGGCTTGGTCTGGGCGGCATCCTGAGCCTTTTTCTCGGCGGCGAGACGCGCCACCTGACTCTGGCGTAGATAAAAGTAGCCGCCTAACAGAAGGATAGAGAGCAGAACGGCTGATGCCCCGGCGGCAAATTTAATCCAGCGAGGGGAATGCGCTTCTCCCGCGAAAAAGTTGTCGCTAACGGTCTGGCGGTGAGTCACTTTTTTATCTGACATTACCTTGCGAGGACTAAACATTTACTTTAGATGTAAGCACCTAAAGGTGAGTTATAAACGAGTTGAAGTTAATTCTGAGGCACTGATTCGCCACGCCCTTCCGGGGCCGCGCCGGTGATTTTCTCGATTAGTGCCGTCAAAAACTCCTGCTCAGCACCGCCGCTGCTCGGCAACGAAAGCCATTCGGCTCCGACCGCACCGTCACTGCGGCCTTCGACGCGGGCGTTAACAGCCACGGTCGTCGTCGTCGCATTCAGCGCCTGAACTTCGAGCAGCAAAGTGTAACGGCCTTGGCTCCACCCGATCGGGCGATCGTTGGGAATCTCTGCGTAACGGTTCAGTTCCGTCTGCGCCACCACCGCGCCTTTCACAAAGCGGTAAGGCTGAGTAATAAGCACGCCCTCGTCTGGCTTGGAAACCGAGGTGTCGAGGACGAGTTTACGCTCCAGCATCAATTCCCGGACTGCGCTGATAACTGCGTCGCGGCGGGCGGTAAAGCGGTAAGGGTTCGCGAGCGGCACGACCTCCGGGGTTCGTCCTTTGCCGAAGTCTATGCCGCGACCGGAGCCGATGTTTTGGTTGGTCCCGTTAGTGGCGGGGGCGCGGTTAGTGCCGGTGTCACGGATGCGGTTGGTCTGTGTATCTACCCCTTTGTCCTGCGCGTAAACGCCGGAACCTGTCAACAGCATGAAAAAAAGAAATGCCAGCGTGTGTTTATTCATCATTCCCCCCTGCGACCCGAGAAATCCGCCAGACTTCGGCGGCAGCATAGAACAACCCTTTGGCGAATTCAAGATGACCCTTCAGTAAACTAATTGACGCAACATGTTTGACTGTGAGGCGTCGCTTACTGTTGCCCGGACGCCTTTTCATTCGCGCGCCGAGCGTCGCGTTGACGTTCCCACTCTCGCAGGGCTTGGACGCCTCGCTGAAAGTCTGAATCGCTGCGATAGAAATTGTGTGCGCCGTCGTCGCGCGCTGGATCGCGGACGTAATAGAGGTATTCGGTGGCCGCGGGGCTGACCGCCGCCGCGAGCGAATGTGCGCCGGGCGAAGCGATGGGGCCGGGCGGCAGCCCTCGCACTTTGCGTGTATTGTAAGGGGAGTCGCGGTCGAGATCGCTCTGGTACACCTTGCCGTCGTTGCGCCACTTGCCGGCGAGTTTCGAGGCGTAAATCACAGACGAGTCGATGCCGAGAGGCATTCCTATTTTCAGCCGGTTGTAAATGACGGAGGCGACGACGGGGCGCTCCTCCTTGAGCTTGGCCTCGGTTTCAATGAGCGAAGCGACCGTCAACACCTCACGCGGGGCTTTGTTCTCAGCACGGGCCTTTTCGGCCACTTCGCCTTCCCATTCCTTCCTGAATCTTTTAACCAGAGTGGCGATGATGTCCTGCGCGCTGGTCTTGGGGGGGAAATTGTATGTGTCCGGATAGAGATAGCCTTCGAGGTTGGTGGCCTTTGGATCGAGGTCGCGGATGAGGCTCGTGTCATCCAACAACTCCAGTGCCTCTTCCACGTTAGCCAAACCTAGTTCCGGGAGTTTAAACAGAGCAGCGGCAATGTCCCAGCGCGTCCACCCTTCGATCACTGTGAAACGCTCCAGACGTTGCTGACCTTCTTCAAGTTCGCGCAGGACGGTGAACGGAGAGATGGGAGAGGGGAAGCGATATTCGCCGGCTTTCAAGCGCGAACCGGCGCTGCTCACCCGCAAATAAGCGCGCAAAGGCCACCCGCGTCTGATAACGCCGGAGGTTTCGAGTTGGTTGACAATTTGGAGAGGAGAAGAGCCGCGCGGGATGGTGATGTATTCGTTAGAGTATGCGTGCGCCACGGGGGTGTTCAATTCGCGGTAGGTCCAGAAGGCGAAGCCGGCGGCGGCGCACAGAGTAATGGCGAACGAGATGATGAGTATTTTTTTCATCTTTCTGAACGAGATGTGCTCGACCAAGAGACCGCGGTCACCGCGTGCGGCCATTGAATGCATCCCTTTCAGGGACTTTCCAGCGTCTCGTACTTTTCACCTTCAGCTTCCTGTCGTGCGAGGAAGTCTTTCAGAATGATGGCGGCGGCTTCACTGTCAACCAACTCTCGGATGCGGGCGCGAGCATAGCCGCTCTGCCGCAGTCTGCGTTCCGCCTCTTGAGAAGTCAGACGTTCGTCCTGCAAATGGACAGGCACTTTGAGAGACAGCCCGAGGTTACGTGCGACGCGGCGAGACTCTGCCGCGGCTTCGCCTTCACTTCCGTCGAGTCGGAGCGGCAAACCAACTAC
>JBOGOY010000266.1:0-761 GCA_050748185.1 Pyrinomonadaceae bacterium | reverse complement strand
CTACCGCACCAGCGTCAAAGCTTTTACGCAGGCGCGCCACCGAGGCGAGCAGTTTTTTCCAACTCGTGCGGGGGAGCGCCGGCAATGGGCGGACGGTCAGACGCAACTCGTCAGAGACGGCGACGCCGACCCGCTTCGAGCCGAGGTCTAAGGCCAACAGCCTACCGGCCGCCGGTTGGCCGGAGACGCTCGGGTTCGAGTTAAGATTAACTTCCTGATCAGTCAAGCTAGTCGCAGGGGAGTGCTTGAGGAGTATAACGCAAGCTTCGACAGGCCCGCCAACCGGCGCAAGTTGTTGTCTTGCGGAGCTTATTTGGGCTACGGTATATTGCAGAGCGAGGACGAACGTCCCGCGCGCGACATCGGCGGCCGCGCTTTTCTTCTACACGGTGCAGCTTCGAGAGGTGAACTGATGTCTTTTCGCAGTAAGTTTGTCGTAGTGGTCGTTTCCGCGACGCTCGCGCTCTACACGATGGTGGGCGCTCTGATGTACACGCGCGCGCAACAGCAGAACGATCCCGGCGCACAGTTGAGGATCTTCGAGAGCGTCCTCCAACACATACAGGACGATTACGTCGATCAGCCGGATCTGAATAAGGTGCGCGCCGGTGCGCTGCGCGGCCTCGCTTACGGACTCGATCCCTATTCGACCTACTTGACGGTGGACCAAGTGCGCGAGTTTCGCGCCAGCACCGACAAGAGCCAGTTCGGCATCGGGGCGGAACTGTCCCAAGTCGCTTCTTACCTCTACGTCATCGCGC
>JBOGOY010000265.1:0-5948 GCA_050748185.1 Pyrinomonadaceae bacterium | reverse complement strand
CTTCCGACTTGTCGAGCGAGGCGGCAAAGCGGGCCACGAGCGTGAGGGCACGACGCGCGTTGAGCGCTTCAGCCGCCGCCTCGCACAGCAGCCGCGCGACCTGTTCGCCGGCGGCAACTTTCGCCGCCTGCCCCTCAAGGCGAACGTGCGGCGCGAGCAGCCCGGCCGCCGCATGTAACGCCGCCGTCTCGGCGTCGGGGGCGAGCGCACTCCCCTCGGCGCGCGGCGATTGGTTCCTGTGAGCGGCAGTTGCCTCCTCAGCCTGCTTGATCCCCTCGCCCTCCGCCGGCGTCGCATCCTGCACTGAACTTGAAACTGACGCGCCCCGCGCGCCGAAGACGCGCTCGAAACAGGCGCGCACGCTTTGGGTGTGCTGGGCGAGAGCGCGCTCAAATTCGTCGAGGGCGGCGTGCGGCAACTCAGCCCCGTCGCCGAAACCCATGCGGCGGGCGACGAGCGCGCGGCGTGACGAATCGTCGGGGACGACGTGCGTCTGTAATCCGTGCTCCATCTGTAGGCGGTGTTCGAGCCGGCGCAGGAACGTGTAAGCGTCGGAGAGTCCGGCCCGCTCGCCTTCTTGGATCAGGCCGCGGTCGGCAAGGCGGCCGAGCGCGACCAGCGTGTGCGCCGCTTGGAGCCACGGGTCGCGCCCGCCGTGCGCGAGTTGGAGCGCCTGCGCGACGAACTCGATCTCGCGGACGCCGCCGCGCCCGAGCTTGACGTTGTAGCCGCGCGCCGCGCGCTCGGTGTGGTGGCGGTCGATCTTCTGCTTTGCGAGGCGGACGTTGTCGAGAGCCTGCTCGGCCGTGCCGGCGTGTCCGTAGACGCGCGCGCGAACGCCCTCCGCGAAACGCGCGTAGAGGGCTGCGTCGCCGGCCGAAGCGCGCGCCCGCAGTAGCGCCTGTAGCTCCCAAGCCTGCGCCGCTTCACGGTAATAGGTCACGGCTTCGGCGAGCGAGACGCTCAACGCGCCGACGCGGCCGTGAGGCCTGAGACGCAAGTCCACGCGAAAGGCCGCGCCCTCGCCGCCCGCCTGCCCGCCGACGATCTGCGCGATCTTCTCGGCCAGCCGGTTGAAATATTCGCGGTTCGTCGCCGGCCCGCGCTCGCCCGCGCCCGAAGTGTCGCCGTCGGCCGAGTAGATGAAAAGCAAGTCGATGTCCGAAGCGTAGTTCAACTCGCGCGAGCCGAGTTTGCCGAGCGAGACGACGCAGGAGGTCGCCAGCGTCTTGCGCCCGCGCTCGTCAGTCGTAAGCGGCGGGCCGTGGCGGTTGTCGAGTTCCTGTCGTGCGAGATCGAGCGCGTAGCTGAGGGCAGCGTCCGCGAGGTTCGAAAGTTCCTCGGTCGTCTCGACGACGGTGTGGAGGCGGCGGATGTCGTGCAAGTAGGTGCGGAGCAACTCGCGGCGGCGGAAGCGCGCGAGCAGGGCCGGCGGCTGAAGTTGCGTGTGAGTCAGCGCGAAGCGCGCGAGCGACTCGCTCAACTCTTCGCACGTCCGCACGTGCGCGTCCACCCGCTCGCGCGCGAGCCACACGACATAATCCGGCTGCTGTAACAAGGTCGTCCCGAGCAGCGGGCTCCATGCGGCGAGCGCCAGCACGTCTGAAAGGAGCGCGGCCTCATTCGCCAACTTATGGAAGGCGCGGGGATGTTCGGCCGCGAAACGTTCGTAAAAGTGTCGCGCCCCTTCCGTGTCGGGCACGTCACGCAGGCCGGCGCGCGCCTCATCGTCTGACAAAGAGGCGGGGGCTTTGGGATTGTTCTGAGCCGAGTTGGCTGAACGATTCACTTCGGAATGTTACCTTAGGCTGTGGTGTCCCAAAGGATTGTAGCGCGAAGGCGCGCGCGCGGTCAGGTGGACGGGCCGATCCGCCGATTCGTCCGTCGCGGCCAGGGCGGCAAAAGCCCCTTAAACGGCGGGCGCGGACGAGATCGCGCTCGTCGCCGGTTAAATTTCCGGTCGCGGTTCAAAGCGGAAGGCGTCAGGAAAAGGCGGCCGGAGGGGCAGCGCGCATGCGCCGGGCGAGGCTCCGACCGCGAACCGTGGGCGAACGGGTAAACGGCGGCAGAGCGGGCACTTGCCGGAAAAAATAGTTTTTGACCGGCTTCCCTTTTTTTGTTACATTGCGAGCCTTAGTTTTCCAACCTTGAGACAGTCCACCGAAAACGTGAAGGCGTGGCGCCGCCGCCGCAACAGCGGGCGCGCGCGCCGCCGGCCATCACACGAACAGAGCGGGAGGCAGGAGACCGGAAGTTGACCACGGCCATCGAACAGACGCTTGAGACCTACGGCATTGAAAACTGGGGCGCCGGATATTTCAGCATCAACCGGAAGGGCAACCTCGTGGTCCATCCCTCCGAATCCGATACCAAGTCGGCCGCCGACGTGAAGGAGATCATCGACGATCTCGCCCGTCGCGGTTTTCAGACCCCGGTTCTGCTGCGCTTCCCGCAACTCGTTTCCGGACAAATTCGCAAACTCCAACGCGCCTTCCGCAATTCGATCCGCGAATTCGACTATCAGGGCTCGCACATGTGCGTGTACCCGATGAAGGTTAACCAGCAGCGCTCGGTCGTCGAGGAATATTTGCGCGAGGGCACGCGCTACGACTTCGGGCTGGAGGCTGGGTCGAAGGCCGAACTTTACGCCGCCCTCGCGCTCGAACAGTCGCCCGACAGCCTGCTCGTCCTGAACGGTTTTAAGGATGAAGAGTTCATCGAGTTGGCCTTCGTCGGCGCGCGCGCCGGCAAGCGCGTCGTGATCGTCATCGAGAAATTGTCGGAGTTGGGCCACATCCTGCGCGCCGCCGAGCGCTACGATGGCGGCGACCTGCCGATGGTCGGACTGCGCGTCAAGCTCTATTCGAAGGGCTCGGGCCGCTGGGAAAAGTCGGGTGGCGAGGCCGCCAAGTTCGGCCTGACCACCACCGAACTGCTCGAAGTCATCCGCCGCCTGCAGGAAGAGGGGCGCATCGACATGCTCCGCCTGCTCCACTTTCACATCGGCTCGCAGTTGACCGATATCAAGCGCATCAAGAACGCGATGAAAGAGGCCGCGCGCGTCTACGCCAAGATCTACAAGATGAAGGTGCCGATCGAACTCCTCGATGTCGGCGGCGGCATGGCCGTTGACTATGACGGCTCGAAGACGGCCTTCGACTCGTCGGCCAACTACAACGCGCAGGAGTTCGCCAACGACGTCATCTACACGATCAAACAGGTGCTCGACGACGAGAACGTGCCGCACCCGACGGTCATTCAGGAATCGGGACGCTACATCAGCGCCTACCACGCACTGCTCGTCACCAACGTGCAGGAAGAGATCGAGACGGTCGTTGAAGACATCACGCCGATCGCGATTGACGAGGCCGATCCGCAGGTCATCACCGAACTCGGCGACCTGCGCGCGACGATCACCGTCAAGAACTACCGCGAGTATTACCACGACGCGCTCGAACACCGCGACGAACTGTTCACGCTCTTCAACCTCGGCCTCATCTCGCTGGAGGACCGCGCCAAGGGCGAGGTGCTTTTCTGGGACGTCTGCGAGCGCGCCGACAAGTACGCGCAGCAGGCCGAGTACGTTTCCGAAGAGTTCGACGAACTGCGCCGCATTTCGCGCGCCAAGTACCTGACCAACTTCTCCGTCTTCCGCTCGGCGCCCGATCATTGGGCGATCGATCAGTTGTTCCCGATCATCCCCATTCACCGGCTGAACAAGCGCCCGACGGCCTATGCTACCCTCTGCGACATCACCTGCGACTCGGACGGCATCGTTGATAAGTTCGTCGATCTGCACGACGTCAAGCAGGTGCTGGAGTTGCACACGCTCGTCGAGGGCGAACCTTACTACATCTCGTTCATGCTGGTCGGCGCTTATCAAGAGGTGATGGGCAACAACCACAACCTCTTCGGCACGCCTAACGAGGCGCACATCCACATCAACGAGGACGGCTACCTGATCAAAAAGGTGATCCGCGGGATGAGCGTCGGCGAAGCGGTCGAAACGGCGCGCTACGAACGCGGACAACTCCACGACGGCTTTCGCCGCCAGATCACGCAGCGCGTCAAACGCGGCGACCTGACCGACGCCGAGGGGGCCGAACTGGTCGAGTTGTACGAGTCCAAATTCAATGCCTACACCTATCTGGCCGTCAACGGCAAAAGGAGGGGATGACAGGTGTCAGGTGTCGGGTGTTGGGTGTCGGGTTCAAAAGACATCCTCCGCTGTCGCCTATATGCTCCCGGCGCCTGACACCCGGCACCCGACACCCCGAAATGACTATGGTGACTCAACGTAAACCGCGCGCTTCAAAATACCTGACCGTGCCGACCAAGCCGGTGCAGGTGGATCGCGATCGTTCCGTGGCTGGGCTGCTGGAGAAAATGGAGGGCTCGGGCTTCGGCGGGCGGCAGATGGCCGAGGCGCACCGCATCTGGCTCGACATGCTCGGCGACAACACGACGATCTTCGTCGCCGCGTCGGGCGCGCTCATCCCGGCGGGGATGCGCCGGCTCATCGCCTACGTCGTCAAGAACCGCTTCGTGGACGTGATGATCTGTTCGGGCGCGATGCTCTTCCACGACCTGCACGAGACGCTCGGCCGCCAACACTATCAGGCGCACCCGTACATGACCGACGCCGAATTGGAGTCAGCGCAGATCGGGCGGATGGCCGACGTGCTGGCGAACGAGGAAGAGTACCGTGAGGCCGAGGAATGGGTCGGCCAGTTCACCAACCAACTCGATCAGACGCGCCCTTATTCCACCCGCGAGTTCCTGCACCTCTTGGGGCGCGAACTGGCCGAGATCGCCACCGACGACGGCATCCTGACCTCGGCCTACAAGGCGCGCGTCCCCGTCTTCTGCCCCTCGATCTCCGACAGTTCGATCACGGTTGGCATCGCGCAGGCCCGCTTCGAGAAGAAAAACAACTTCCACTTCGATCTGGCGCAGGACGTGCTCGATCTGACCAACATCGCGGCGCGGGCGCGCGTCTCGGGTGTGATCAACCTCGGTGGGGGGACCAGCCGCAGCTTCCTGCACTTGATGGAGGCCGCTACTAACATCGTCAAGACGCCCGCGCGCGGCCACAAGTACGCCGTCCAGATCGCGACCGACGCGCCGCACCCCGGCGGGCGCACCTCGGGCACGCTCACCGACGAGTCGATCATCTTCGGGAAACTGGCGCGCGGCGCCACCTCGGCCTACGTTAACTGCGACGCCACGATCGCGCTCCCGATCCTCGTCACCTCGCTCTCGCAGACCGGGGCCAAGTACATGAAGGGACGCAAACGGCCTAACTTCGTCTTCGCCGGGCGCGAGATGTCGATCGAAGTGCCCTAGTCGTCGGCCGGAGGAGGACGATGCGCCACGGACGAAGGACGAAAGTGAGACTGTCAGTTGTCAGTCACCTCTTGTTTCAGCCCGCCGGATTTGAGCCCCGCCCTGAACCAATATTTTGGGATCAACCAGAATGGCCGAGTGCCCCCGCATGACGGGCGCTTCCCATCGTCTTTCGTCCTTCGCCCATCGTCCTGCGTCTTGTTTTGCCTTTTCCCTTTTCGCTGTGTAAGCTTACGCGCGCTTCCTCGGTACGTTCCGGCCCGGCGCAGTTTCGTGGCGAAACTCGCGGGCCTTTCCATCAACCCCGTAGTCTGGTCTGTGCCCCATCCTTCAACTTTTCAAGGAGTCCTGTGATGCGTTCACTCGTGCGTTTCTCGCTCGTACTCGCGGCGACGCTCGCGATCGGGCTGTCTTTCTCGATCGGGCAGACGGCCCTCGCCCAGACGTCGAACAATTACACCTTCACCTCCACGACCGGCGGCGTCATCGTGCCCGGTGAGACGGAAGTCGTGTTCCCGTCCTCGACCGGAACGGGATGCGCCTCTGTTGGCGACGACTGTACCGCTCCGGTCGCGCTGCCCTTCCCGGTGACGCTCTATGAC
>JBOGOY010000264.1:0-5957 GCA_050748185.1 Pyrinomonadaceae bacterium | reverse complement strand
GAACGCGGCCTTGCCCATCACGCGCGGCGGCACTGCGAGGCGACCGCTGACGCGCACCTTGAACTGGTTCAATTCGGCGTTGGCCGCTTCCAACTGCTCCGGCGTCGGGCGTGCGCCGGCTTCGTGCGGCGGTACGTGCTTCGTGATCTCCGCGTAGCCGACGATCGAAGTGATCGTGTCTTGGCCTTCGGAGCCGCCGGCCACGTCGCTGCGACGAAACTTGTTCGGGTAGGCGTTGCCGATTAACTCGCGGATTTTATTCAAGTGTTCGCGGCGCGCGCGTGTCTGATCGTTGTCTTCGTCGATGAAGGGCATCATGCAAGTTGAATCACCTTTGTTGAAAATGAGCACGAATTATAGAGAAGCGGTCAGCGGTCAGCAATCAGCCTTAGCGCCGGTGAGGCTTAAACGGCTTGCCGACGTGCGTGGCGGTGTGATTATTGAACCTCGTCATGACGTGTTAAATTCTCTCAAGCGTGAGGGACGAAAAAATATTAACACCGGGACGTTTGGCCGAGATGCGCGCGCGCCTGCGCGACGAAGGGCGTCGGCTGGTGTTCACCAACGGATGCTTCGACATCCTGCACGTCGGCCACATGCGTTACTTGCGGTCGGCGCGCGCCCTCGGCGACGAGTTACTGGTCGCCATCAACAGCGACCGCGCGGTGCGCCAATTGAAAGGCGCGGGCCGTCCCGTGATGAATGAAGCGGAGCGCGCCGAGATGCTCGCGGCGCTCGCGGCGGTCAGCTACGTGACCGTCTTTGACGAGTTGTCGCCGCGCCGGCTCATCGGTGAGTTGTTGCCCGATGTACTCGTCAAAGGCGGCGACTACGCGCTCGACGAGATTCACGGCCGCGAGGAAGTCGAGGCGGCGGGCGGGCGCGTGCTCGCGCTGCCTTTCGTCTCGGGCGCTTCGACGACGAATGTCATCGAGCGAATCAAAAGAGCAGTGACGGGTGACAAGTGACGAATGACAAGTTAAAAGCTTGTTTCTGCTCGTCACTTGTCACTCGTCACTTGTCACTATTTTTATGAGTAGGACGGCACAGACAGGCGCGCCGGCAGGGGGCGTATTAGGGCGCGTCGCGCGCAGCGAAGAGTTCCGGCAACTCGTCGCGGAAGTGCGCGGCGGGGCGCGCGTGGTGTCGGTGAGCGGTCTGACCGCGGGGGCGGCGCGGGCGCTCGCCGTCGCGCTGTTGCAACGTGAGGTGGAGCGGCCGGTGGCGGTGCTGGTCCAGTCGAACCGCGAACTGGAAGCCATGAATCGCGACCTGTGTTTCTGGCGCGAGGCGTTGGCGGGCGAGGGGACCATCTCGGACGACGTGCTGACGCTGCCGGCCTCGGAAGGCGATCCTTACGCCGGCTCTTCGCCGCACGCCGAGACGTTGGAGCAACGCGCGCTCGCGCTGTGGCGGCTGGCGCGGGGCGAGGGAAGTTTCGTGTTGCTATCGGCCCGCGCGCTGGCGCGGCGCACCGTTAAGCCGCGGGAATTGTTGAGCGCGGGCGCGAGCTTGCGGCGCGATGAAGACTACGCGCCGGAGCATCTGGTCGAACTGCTCTTGGCTTCGGGCTACGTCCGACAAGACCCGGTGGCGGCGGTAGGCGAGTTTTCGTTGCGCGGCGGCATCCTCGATGTCTGGTCCCCCGGACGGGGCGCGCCGGTACGCATCGAGTTCTTCGGCGACACGGTGGACTCTCTACGCGAGTTCGATCCCGAGACGCAGCTTTCGGTCGGGCAGTTGAAGGAGATCGAGATCGTGCCGATGCGCGAATACGCGGTCGGGCGCGATGACTTCAGGCTGTGGGCCGACTTTGCGCGTGAGCGTTTCCCGGAAGAGCGTTATGCGCGTGCGCTGAAAGATCGCACCTTCTATGCCGACGAGGGTGAGACGTTCGCCGGCTGGGAGTGGCTGATCCCGCTCGTCAAAAATACGGACGCCAGCGCCTTCGATTACCTGCCCTCCGACGCACTTTTCGTCGTTGACGAACCGGCCGGGATCGAAGCGGGCTTGGGGAACTTTTACGAAACGCTCGCCGCACATCACGCCGAGACGGAAGCGGTCGACGAAATCGGCCTGCGCCCCGAAGAGCTTTACCTGCCGGCGGAGGAATTGCGCGAGCGCACGGGGAGGCACGCCGGGCCGCGCATCGAGTTTCGGGCGCTCGGGCGGGCCGCGGCGGCCGTGGATGAAAGGTTCGCGGGCGAGATCGAAGCGCCGAAAGTCCACAGCGGGCGTTCACGCCCCGGCCGCGCGCCGCTCTTTCTGTTTCCGGCGGTCGAGAGTGTGCCCGAGGTCGAGTGGCAGTCGCGCGCCGCGCGCCGCTATCACGGACGCATCCCGGAACTGGCGGCCGACGTGCGCCGCGCGGGCACGGAGCGCGGGGCCGGAAGCGTGCTGTTCACGATGCCGAGCCCCGGCGTGGCCGAGCGCGTCTCCGAAATGCTTGCCGAGTACGGCGTCGCCTCGCGCCTCGCGCTTTCAGAAGAGGATGGCGCGCTCGAATCGGACGCGCCGGTGCTGGTCACGACGGGTCGCCTGTCGGGCGGCTTCGAGTTGCCGGGCGCGGGACTCGTCGTCCACATCGAGACGGACCTCTTCGACGAGGCGAGCGACGGCGCGTTCGAGCAGCGCGTCGAAGGTCGAGGGCAAAAGGCGAAAGGCAAGAGTCGGAAGTCGAAGACCGCCGCGTTCCTCTCAGACTTCCGCGATCTCAAGGTTGGCGATTACGTGGTCCACATCGATCACGGTCTCGCGCGCTTCGGCGGCTTGCAGACGCTCGACCTCGGGCCGGGCCGCCGTGGTGAGTTCATGCTGCTCTTCTACGCCGAAGAGTCGAAGCTCTACGTGCCTGTCGAGCGGCTCGATCTGGTCCAGCGCTATTCGAGCGCTGAGGGGCACGAACCGACGCTCGACCGACTCGGCGGTTTGGGCTGGCAGAAAACTAAGGCCAAAGCGAAGCGCGAGATGCGCGACATGGCCGACGAACTGCTGCGCCTCTACGCCGAGCGCAAACTCGTCGGCGGCTATGCCTTCGCCGCCGATACGCCGTGGCAGCGCGAGTTCGAGGACGCCTTCCAGTACGTGCCGACGCCCGATCAGGAGACGGCGATCGAAGACCTGAAGCGCGACATGGAAGCGCCGACGCCGATGGACCGCCTGCTCTGCGGCGACGTAGGTTACGGCAAGACCGAGGTGGCGATGCGCGCCGGGTTCAAGGCCGTGATGGAATCGAAGCAGGTGGCGGTGCTCGCGCCGACGACCGTGCTGGCCTACCAGCATTACGAAACGTTCTGCTCGCGCTTTACGGCGTTCCCGGTCAAGATCGAGTTGCTGTCGCGCCTGCGGACGGCGAAAGAGCAGAAAGAGATCGTCAAGCGCATCGAGTCGGGCGACATCGACATCCTCATCGGCACGCACCGGATTCTGTCGAAAGACATTAGTTTCCGCGAACTCGGCCTCGTCGTGGTGGACGAAGAGCAGCGCTTCGGCGTCGCGCACAAGGAACGGCTCAAGCAGTTGAAGAAGAAGGTGGACGTGCTGACGCTCTCGGCGACGCCGATTCCGCGCACGCTCAATATGTCGCTGATGGGACTGCGCGACATGTCCGTCATCGAGACGGCTCCGCGCGACCGATTGGCAATTCAGACGCAGGTCGTGCAGTTTTCAGAGTCGGTCATCAAGTCTGCGATCGAGTTGGAACTGGGACGCGCGGGGCAAATCTTTTTCATCCACAACCGGGTCGAGACGATCGAGACGATCGCGGCGCTGGTCAAACGACTCGTGCCGCAGGCGCGCGTCTGCGTCGCCCACGGGCAAATGAACGAGCGGGAGATGGAGCAGGTGATGCTGGATTTCATGGCCTACAAGCATGATGTGCTGGTAGCCACGACCATCATCGAGAACGGCATAGACATCCCGCGTGCCAACACCATCATCATAAACCGGGCCGACAACTACGGACTTTCACAGCTCTATCAGTTGCGCGGCCGCGTCGGGCGCTCGAACCGGCGGGCTTACGCTTATCTTTTAATTCCTTCCGAGGCCGAGTTGACTGCAATCGCGCGTCGTCGTCTGGCAGCAATTCGCGAGTTCTCGGACTTGGGCGCGGGCTTTCGCATCGCGGCGCTCGATCTGGAATTGCGTGGGGCGGGAAATTTGCTGGGCGGCCAACAGTCGGGCCACATGGACGCGCTCGGCTTCGATCTTTACACGCAGATGCTGGAACGCACGGTCTCGGAATTACGCGGCGAAGAAATTCACGACGAGACCTCGGTCTCTTTGAACCTCAACGCCGATGTGGCCATTCCCGAAGATTACGTCTCTGACATGGGGCAGCGACTGAGAGCGTACAAGCGCATCGCTTCGGCCCGCGACGACGAGACGCTGGCGCAGATTCGCGCCGAAACCGAAGACCGCTACGGGCCTCTGCCCGCACCGGTCGAGCGGTTGCTGGAATACGCTCGCCTCAGGCGAACGGCCGAGCAAACGGGCGTCATCTCGATCGACCGGACGCCGACCGGCGTCGCCTTCAAGCTGGGCGAAAAGGCGCGCGTCGCGCCGGAGAAACTGCTGGCTCTCGTCAAAGAACGGACGGGCGCGAGCTTCTCGCCGACGGGCGTGCTGCGCGTCGATTTGAATGAGGAAGAGCGGGCGCGGGCGGTCGAAACGGCCCACGGCCTGTTGCTGCTAATCCGGCGGGAAGATTAAAATCTGTCCCGAGTTTCGAGTCGCGTGTTTCGAGTTAATCAATTTCGAGACCCCGACCATAGCTCTAAATTTTTAAGGAGTACATTCGTGAACTTTAATTTGCCCAAACGCGCGCGCTTTGCCGCTTTGTCCGCCGCGCTGTTCTCGCTGTTTGCTGCCGTCGCCGTGCCGGCCGTCAACGCTCAGGAAGAGGGCGTGCCGCAGGTGGTGGACGAGGTGATCGCGCAGGTCAACACCGAAGTGATCACGCTCTCGATGTTGAAGAAGGAGATGGCGAACGCGGTCGAAGGCCTTAAGCAGCAGAATAAGCTGAGCGACCAGCAGGCGCAGGCTGAGGTCGAGAAGCGCCGCAACGAGATTATCGCCACGCTCGTCAACGAGCAGGTCATCCTGCAAAAGGGCAAAGAACTGGGGATGGCCGAAGAGGTCGAAAAGGAAGTCAACAAGCGGATGCTCGAAGTCGCCAAAGAGCAGGGCATCACGACCATCGAGGAACTCGAACGGGCGATGCGCGCTTCGGGCGTCGAGCCATCTGAGGTAAGGCAGACGCTCCGCAACGAGATCACGAAGCAGTGGGTGCTCGGCGGCGAGGTCGATCGGCGCATCTACCTCGGCCTGACCGAGGCGGAGATTAAAACTTACTACGAGGCGAACAAGGATAAATTCCGTAAGCCAGAAACGGTGACGATCTCGGAAATCTTCCTCAGTACCGTCGGCCGCGACGAGGCCGAGGTGAAAGTCCGCGCCGAGAAGTTGGTCGCGCAGGTGCGCGGCGGCGCAGACTTCGGCGCACTGGCCGCCGTGCAGTCCGAGCGCGAGCAGAACAACACGCGCGTCGCCCCGCAGACCAAAGGCAAACTCGGCACCGTCGCCCTGACGCAGTTTCGCGACGAGACGGTGCTCAACGCCGTCAAGCCTTTGAAAGCGGGCGGCGTCACCGATCCAATCAAGGACGAATACGGCTTCACGATCTTCCGCGTGGACGAGCGCACGGCGGGTGGCGATTCCAGCTACGACGAGAACAAAGTGCGTGAAGCGATCACCCTCTCGCGTCTCGACAAAGAGCGTGAGGAGTACATCCGCAAGCTCCGTCAGGAAGCCTACATCGAAGTCGCCCCCGGCTACCGCGAAGCCGTGTTGCCGCTCCTGAACCTCAACGCACAAGCCGCCTCTTCTGACGCCGCCGCGCAGAAAAAGGAAGACAAGAAGGCGAAGGAAAACAAGAAGCCTTAAGAGCAGTGACAAGT
>JBOGOY010000263.1:0-5980 GCA_050748185.1 Pyrinomonadaceae bacterium | reverse complement strand
GCTCTTAGCTTCGGCCTCGCAGGCCGGCGCGGCCAACACGGCGGTCGTCATCATCGGCTTCAGTGTGCGTCCCGAGACGCGCGCCGCCGATCTGGCGAAGCTCGAGCATGTGGACATCCGTCTCCACTCGATCATCTATAAGGTCGAGGAAGAGATCCGCGCCGCGATGATCGGGATGCTCGACAAGATCGAACAGGAGAAGATCCTCGGCAAGGCCGACGTGCGCGAGGTCTTCAAAGTGCCGAAGATCGGCGCGGTCGCCGGCTGCATGGTCACGAACGGCATCATCCGCCGCAACGCCCGCGCCCGCCTCATCCGCGACGGCGTCGTCGCGTGGGAAGGCGGCATCGCCTCGGTGCGCCGCTTCAAGGAAGATGTCGGCGAGGTCCGCGAGGGCTTCGAGTGCGGCATCGGCCTCGAAGGCTTCAACGACATCAAGGCCGGCGATCAGATCGAGGCCTTCATCATTGAGAAGATCGCGGCCACCGAATTGTAGAAAGGAGAAAGGGGAAGGGCGAAGGGCGAAAGTCAGGACACAGCTTCGCTGTGAAATTTCATCATTAAATTCACGCCGCAGGCGTGGCCGCACTTTCCCCTTCTCCTTTCACCTTTCCACTTGTTTCATGCGTCGCCCCGAGAGAGTTGCAGAACTGGTCCGCGAGGAGATCGTGCAGATCGTCGGCTACGAGTTGGACGATCCGCGCCTCGCCGGTGTGACGGTGACGGACGTGCGGATGTCTGACAACCTGCGCGAGGCGCGCATCCTCGTCACCGTCAGCGGGACGGACGACGAGGCGGTGCAGGCGCTAAAGGCGCTCAACCACGCCGCGCCCTACGTGCGGCGGCAACTGGCCACCGAGTTGAACCTGCGCCACGCCCCCGCGCTCCACTTCGCCCGCGACACGGTTGAAGAAAAGGCCGCGCGCGTGGACGCGCTGTTGCAAGAGATCGGGCAGCAGGGCACTTCGCCCGCCGCCGCCGCCGGCGCATCGGAAGAGCGCCCAGAGGAAGGAGAGCACGAAATGATGAATGATGAATGATGAATGATGAATGAAAGACACCTGTTTTCCATTCATCATTCATCATTCATCATTCATCATTCGTTTTTTTACCTATGTTGAGTCAAGTCGTCGAGTTGATCGAGCGCAAGCAGCGCTTCGCGATCACCTCGCACATCCGCCCCGACGGCGACAGCCTCGGCTCCTCGCTCGGCCTCTACTGGCTGCTGCGCGCGCTCGACAAAGACCCGGAAGTGATCATGCGCGATCCGGTTCCGCACGCCTACCAAAAGCTCCCCGGCGCGGAGACGGTTCGCGTCACGCCCGCCGTCGATCGCCCCTACGACGCCGTCTTCGTCATCGAGTGCTCGGACGTCGATCGACCCGGCCTCGTCGATCTCGAAAAGCAGTTCGTCGTCAACATCGATCACCACTCGACGACCGCGCTCTTCGGCACGATCAACTGGATCGACTCGACCGCTTCGGCCGTCGGCGAGATGATCTACAACCTCTGCAAGGCGATCGGTGTCCGCCCCACGCGCGAGATCGCCGAATGCGTCTATACGGCGCTCATCACCGATACCGGTTCGTTCCACTACTCGAACACCTCGGAGCGGACCTTCAAGGTCGCGTCCGAACTGGTGCGCGCCGGCGTGAAGCCCGCCAAGATCGCGCAGGCCGTTTTCAGCAACTACCCGTGGAGCAAGATCGCGTTGATGGGTGACGTGCTCGCGACCGCGCGCCACGACCCTTCGGGGCGCGTCGCGTGGATGCGCCTGAGTTTGGAGATGCAGGAGCGGGCCGGCGCGTCGGACGAGGACGGTGAGGGATTCGTCAATTACCCGATGAGTTGCGGGACGGTCGAGGCGGCGGTCTTCCTGAAAGAGAGCGCACCGGGCGTCTACCGCACGTCTCTGCGCTCGAAGGGCGAAGTCAACGTGGCGCGCATCGCCGAACGCTTCGGCGGCGGCGGCCACCGCAACGCCGCCGGCTGCACACTCTACGGCGAGTGGGACGAGGCCGAGGCCAGCCTCGTCCGGCTGCTCGTCGAAGCCGTCGAAGAGCGTGGGACCAACAACGGCCGCCGGCCTTTCGTCGAGCGCCCGCCGGAGCCGGTTGAAATTGTGAATGCAAAGTGATGAATGATGAATGTGCCGGGCGCAGCGCTACACGACGCGCGGCACGCTTGCTTAAATCACGGCTTAGCCACTAACATCCGGCAACCGCATTCATCATTTCGCATTCATCGTTCATCATTTCGTTATGTCTTGGTTTCGCAAAAAGGGCCAGAAGATCGAGAGCGTGCCGGCGGACGAGCGCGTCGTCAAGACCGAAGGCATCTTCGTTAAGTGCCTCGAATGTGAGGCGGCGCTCTTCAAGCGTGACCTCGAAGAGTCGCTCCAAGTTTGCCCGCACTGCGGCCATCACTTTCGCATCGGTGCCCGCGAGCGCCTCGCGATGCTCTACGACGACGCGACCTTTGAAGAATTGGATTCGGACGTGATCTCTTCCGATCCGCTCGGCTTCGTAGACACCAAACCTTACCCGCAGAGGTTGGAGCAGGCGCGCCGCTCGACGGGGCTGCCCGAGGCCGTCATCACCGCACGCGGGACGATCGGCGGCCACAAGGTTTATGCCGGCGCGATGGACTTCAGCTTCTTGGGAGGATCGATGGGCTCGGCCGTCGGCGAGAAGATCACGCGGATCATCGAGCGCGCCATCCCCGAACGCGCCGCCGTCGTGACTGTCACCTCATCAGGCGGCGCGCGGATGCAGGAGGGGACGCTCTCGCTGATGCAGATGGCGAAAATTTCCGCCGCGCTCGCGTTGCTCGACGAGGCGCGACTGCCCTTCATCTCGGTTTTGACCGACCCCACCACCGGCGGCGTCACCGCCAGCTTCGCGATGCTCGGCGACGTGATCATCGCCGAGCCAAAGGCGCTCATCGGCTTCGCCGGGCCGCGCGTCATCGAGCAGACCATCCGGCAGAAACTGCCGAAAGACTTCCAGCGCTCCGAGTTCCTGCTTGAACACGGGATGCTCGACGCCGTCGTCGACCGCCGCGAGATGCGCGATTTCCTCGTCAAGACCCTCAATTTCATGGTCAACGCCGAAGTCGTCGCCCCGCGCACGTTCTTCGAGTTCGGCGGCAACGGGCGCGGCACGGATTTCGACGAGTCCAAAGTCCAAAGTCCAAAGTCCAAAGTCGCGGAACATCTCTGACTTTGGATTTTGGACCCGAATGACTTTCGACGAAGCCGTCCAGTACCTCCTCAGCCTCGGCCACGAGACGCTCGCCATCAAGCTCGGTCTCGACAACGTCCGCCGTCTGCTCGACGCGCTGGGCCGCCCCGAAGATTCCTACCCATTGGTCCAGATCGCCGGCACCAACGGCAAAGGCTCGACCGCCGCGATGCTCGCCGCCGTCTGCCGCGCCGCGAGCGTCCGCGCCGGACTCTACACCTCGCCGCACCTCATCTCGCTCACGGAGCGCGTCAGTCTTAATGGCGCGTCGATAGCGCCCGCGGATTTCGCGCGCCACACGACGACTGTTCGCGACGCCGCGCTCAAACTGAATGATGTGACCGGCGCGCTGCCCACTTTCTTCGAGCAGGTGACGGCCGTCGCGCTCGTCGCGTTCCGCGAGACAGGGGTCCAACTCGCCATCCTCGAAACCGGCCTCGGCGGCCGGCTCGACGCGACCACCGCCGCCGGCGCGCAGACGGCGGCGATCACGCCCGTCGCATTGGACCATCAGGAGTATCTCGGCCACACGCTCGCCGAGATTGCCGCCGAAAAAGCGGCCATCGTCCACGGGGGGACCAGAGCGGCCGTCATCTCACCGGCGCAACCTTCCGAGGCGTTACGTGTGATCCTCGCGCGTTGCCGAGAAGTGGGCGTGCGGCCCCGCCTCGCGACCGAGCGCATTCAAGTCCACAGCGCGGAAGACCGTGGCCGGCTGCGCGCCACTTTCCAGACGGAGCAGGACGTTTATCCGCACGTGCTGCTCGCGCTGCGCGGTCGCCACCAACTGTCTAACGCCGTCACCGCGATCGCACTCGCCGAAGCTCTGCGCGAACAAGGTTTCGCGCTCACTCGCGCCGCCATCATCGAAGGGGTGGAGTCGGCCCGCCACCCCGGCCGCCTCGAACTGGTCCCCGGCGCGCCGCCCATTCTTTTCGACGGCGCGCACAACCCCGCGGGCGCGCGCGCCCTGCGCGCCTACCTCGACGAGTTTGCACACGCGCCCGTCACGCTCGTCTTCGGCGCGATGGCCGACAAGGATTTAGCGCAGCTTGCATCAACCCTCTTCCCCGCCGCCGACCAAATAATCCTCACGCGCCCCTCGAACCCACGCGCCGCCCGGCCCGACAAAATCGCCCGCTTCGTGCCCACGGGCTTCGACTCCCACAAGGTCTCTCTCGCCGACGACGTGGGCGACGCCCTCCGCCGCGCGCGCGAGCAGACGCACGACGGACTCGTCTGCGTCACCGGCTCGCTTTACTTGGTTGGCGAGGCAAAGGCGTGGCTCGCCGGTGAGTCGTAGGCTCCGCGCACATTCTTTGCTTGAGTGCCTTCGCCATTACCTAACGGTAGAGGCGCGGCAGGGGCACGCAGGGAAGCGCGGAGAAAAACATTCAAAACTCGGCGCGACTCGGCGCCCCTCGGCATCTCCGCAGTAAGCTACGCAGCGCCGTCGCAAGGCAGTAGTTACTCAGGCAATATTGCCGCGTTGCCTTTTCCTCCCTAATTGTTTAAAACTCCCGGCATGGACACATCGCACAACCCGGCCCCCGAAGTGCTCGCCAGCGAGGACGTGTTTCAAGGTCGCATCTTCACGGTCTCGGTGGACAAGGTGCGCGAGGGAGATCAGACGCATCAACGCGAGGTGGTGCGACATCCCGGCAGCTCGGCCGTCGTCGCGGTCTTCGCCGATCGAACGGTCGCGCTCGTCAAGCAGTACCGACACCCGGCGGTGAAGTACCTGCTGGAGATTCCGGCGGGGAGTCGCGAGCCGTTCGAGCCGCCGGAAGAGTGCGCGGCGCGCGAGTTGGAGGAAGAGTTGGGCGTCGTGGCCGGACGGTTAGAGAAGCTGTCGGAGTTTTTCGTCTCGCCGGGCTTCTGTGCCGAGAAGATGTGGGTCTATCTCGCGACCGACCTGACCGAAACCGAGCAACGGCCCGAGGACGACGAGATACTAGAGATCGTGCGCCTCTCATTCCCGCGCGCCTTCGAGATGATCGCGGCGGGTGAGATCGAAGACGCCAAGACGATCATCGGCCTCACAGCCGCCGCCGCGCGGCTCGGCATTCCTGCCGGTCTCTTGTGAAACGCCCGGCGCTCTCTTACACTCGACCCACTGTGAACAACCCGACCGATACTCCTTCCGAGCAAAATTTCGAGCGCCAGTTTCCGCCTGCCGCGCACCACGCCGCGGGGCAGGCCCGCGACGACGCGGCGGCGACGTTCGCACACGAGCCGGGGGCCGAACCTGCCAACCCCGACAACCCACGTTGGGGGATCGGGGCGGCGCTGCTGGTGTGGCTGTCGAGCGTCGGGCTGATTCTGTTCGGGTCCGTGCTGGCGGTCATCGGCTACGCCGCTTACCGCGCCGCCACAGGTAACCCGATCACGGCGGGCAGCGATCCGACTAAGGATCCGAAACTTCTCCTCGCCAGCGTGCTGACGACCGTCCCGGCGCACTTGCTGACGCTGGTGATCGCATGGTGGGTGGCGACAGGCGGCGGCCGTCGCTCCTTCAAAGAGGCGCTCGGGCTGAACTGGACCGGCTGGCCGCCCGCGCTGCTGAGTGGGGGGCTGGCGGTCCTGCTCTACCTCACGGCGCTGCCGATCGCCTCCTACTTCGGCGGCACCGAAACTGAGATCGACCGGCTCATCGCCAGTTCGACGGCCGCGCGCATCGCCGTCGCGTTCCTCGCCGCCTTCAGCGCGCCGATCGTGGAGGAGGTCGTGTACCGCGG
>JBOGOY010000262.1:0-6008 GCA_050748185.1 Pyrinomonadaceae bacterium | reverse complement strand
GTGCGGGATCGTGCAGTTGATTTTCTGCCGCGTTGGAAACGGCGAGGAGTAACTGATGTTACGTAGAAGCAGCTTGGAAATAATGATTCAATGAGTCCGCGACAGCGGACGGCCAGATTAAAGCCCCGCGTGGAGCCGCAGCGGAACGCGGGGGACACGCGCGGCCCAAAACGCCAGAGCCTTGCGCGAGCAGGCGACAGAGGCATAGTCCGCACAATCTCTGCCGCCCGTTTCACGGGCTTGAGATGTTTTTCAACTTGCTTCCCCGGACTCCGCTGGCGCTTCGTCCGGGGCTTTATTCTGGTGTCCGCTTCGCGGACTCGTTGATGCTTCTTTCGAAGTTCGCTGCTGTATAACATGAGGGAACAAGCAGTGAGGGGTGAGCAGCAAGAGATGTTGTTAAACTGCTCACCGTTCACGGCTCACCCTAACAATATGAACATTCAGATCGGCTGTCAGGGGTGGAACTACGAAGATTGGGTGACTGGCCCGGCGAGCGACGAGAAGGTCTTTTACCCGCACGGCACCCGCGCCAACGGGATGCTACCCGTGTACGCCCGTGCCTTCGAGACGGTCGAGGTGGATTCGACCTTTTACGCCGTGCCCGCCGCCGCGACCGTGGACCAATGGCACAAGCGCACGCCCGCCCACTTCACTTTCGCGCTCAAGCTGCCGCGGGAGATCACGCACGAATGGGCCTTGCGGCCCGGCGCGGTCGATCGCCTCGCGGAGTTCTGTGACCACGCGCGCCTGCTGCAAGACAAACTGGCCACCGTGCTGGTCCAGTTGCCGCCGCAGTTTGACGCGACGCCCGAGAACCTGCGCGCCCTGCAAACGTTCCTGCCGCTGTTGCCCTCAGACCTGCGCTTCAGCTTCGAGTTCCGCCACGCGAGTTGGCTGCGGGAAGACGTGGTCGAACTGTTGAACCGCCACCGGGTCTCGCTCGCGTTGGTCGAGGGCCAGTGGGTTCCGCGCGCCGCCTTCTGGCGCTGGGTCAAGGAACTGACCGCCGACTTCGCCTACGTCCGCTGGATGGGCGCGCGCGACCTGACACGCTTCGACATCATCCAGCGCCCGCAGCAGCGCAATCTCCAACTCTGGGCCGAAGCCCTGCGCCGCCTCTCCGAGCGCGGCCCGCGCATCTACGCCTACTTCAGCAACTTCTACGAGGGTCACGCACCCTTGAGCGCCAACAGCCTCAAGCGTCTGCTCGGCCAACCCGTCGTCACCGCCACCGATCTCGAACAACAGCCGTCGCTGTTTTGAAGACAAGGTTTCAGGTTTCAAGTTGCCGTGCTTACCAACCTGAAACTTGAAACTTTTTCACAGTTGAAAGTCCGCGACGACCGCGCTGTGATCAGAGGCCTGCGTGCGCTCGCTGGTGACGGTCGGGTAGGGGGTCCACTTGGTCTTGGTGTAGACGCCGCGGCGTTCGAGTTGCGCTCCGGTCAGGCGCTGCTTCAGGGCTTGCGAGATGAAGAGGTAATCGAGTTGTTTCTTGCCCGTGCCGTAGGTGCCGCGCTGCGTCTCGGGGAATTCGAGGTTGACGTTGTAGAGGTCGGGATGACTTACGAGTGGCGCGAGCGAGGGGCTGTCGGGCGCGGAGTTTAGGTCGCCGGCGACGACGACGAATTGCTTGTCGAGTTTATGCGCGTCCAACAACTCGGCGACGCGCGTCGCCTGCCCCAGCCGGCGGCGGACGCTGTTCTTATCAGTCGGCGGGAAATAGCCCATCGATTTGAAGTGGTTGATCAGCAGGTGCAGACGCTTCCTTTTAGGCAGAGTGATCTGCGCTTCGAGGCAGTCGCGCGAGAAGAGCGGGACGCTGCGGCCGTCGTAGAGCGTGCGCTCGTGGATGTGCGTGCGGAGCCAGCTGACGGGAAAGCGCGACAGCACGGCTACGTCGATGCCGCGCGCGTCGTTGCCATCAATCAGCAAAACGTACTCGTAGCACGGCCCGCCACCAGCGGGTGCGCCGTGCACGACCGCGTGCTGTTTGCTCAACAGGCCGTCGTGGAACTTCTGGAGCAGATTGCGATCCTCGACTTCCATCAGGCAGATAATGTCGGCGTTCACGTCGGCGATGACGCGCGCGGTGTTTTCGACGGAAGCGTCGGTGTGATCGCTGCGGAGCAGTTCAACCCAGCCGAACCACTCCTTCGCGCCGGGAACGGTCGCGTGCTTGCCGCGCACGTCGTTGACGGTGGCAAAGCCTTTCAGCTTCGTCTTGAGTTGCCTGATGCGCTGGTGGTCGAACACGTCGTTCTTCAGCGCCTCCTGTAGTTCGGCGACGAAGCCGAGCAATTCTTTCGAGCGTTCGGGGCTTTGGCCGAATACCTTCGGGCGGCTGAACAGGTTCTCGCAGTTGTAAGTGGCGATGCGTAAGTTCGTGAGCATGAGGGTTTCTCCATGAGTGGCGACAGGCGGCGCATCCCCTGCTGGCAACGCCGGCGAGCGAGGGTTTAGGGACAGCCCCCGATGGACAGTTGCGGCTTATATCCCGCGTCGGCCAAGCTGTCAACATACTCCGCGCGAAGACGTGATGACGCCGACCCGTTCCGGAGCACACGCCGATGCGACGCATTAAACCGAACGAGTCTTGATCACAAGATGAATCCGCGTATGATCGGGACTGATGCGTTGTGTGCGCGGTGGGTGATGCCGGGCGTTCGACGCTTTTCATTGGGTCATGGCTGAAAACAGAACCAACTGGACGGAAACTCTTTGGCTCATTCTGCTGGCGCCAATTCTTTTGCTGGCTGCCGTGCTGTGGCTAAACTTTTTAGTGGTTTCGTTCCCTTTCATCAAGGCTTATGAAGAGTGGCTTATATATCGCTTTTGGCAGCGTCACGGAAAGTTCGGTAGATTCATTCTGTTCATTTATTCTGATAGTCCGAGATGGAAGGATTACATTGAAGAAAATATCTTACCGCGAATTGAGCCGCATGTTGTGACTTTGAATTGGTCAAAGCGGCGGGAATGGCGGAAAACCAAACCGTTTGAAGCGAGAGTGTTTTATCGCTGGGCGGGAGAGAAAGAATTTAATCCGATGGCAATTGTGCTTCCGCCGGCAAGTAAGATGAAAGAGGTAAGATTCTGGCAGGCATTCAAAGATTTCAAGCAGGGGAAAGACAAATTGCTGAAAGAAGCCGAGCAAAGCTTATTTAATGAAGTAGAAAAGTATGCGACGAAAGCCACTTGAATCAGATGGCGATCGAACAAGCCGATGCGAACCGAACGCGAGTTAGCAGATCTCTCATCGAGAACTTATCTGCCGCAGCCTTGCGCGGCGGCTCATTCCAGCGCTAGACCTCAACTGAGTGGACAGGAACTTAGCATAAAGGCTCAGCGTAATCCCTTGCGTTCGATCATCGCGGTCTCCGAATGGGAGTTCTTCAATGTATTGCCCTCAATGCGGTCAGCAACAAGTCTCCGACAATACAAGGTTCTGTTCGGGGTGCGGCCTTCCGATCAGTGAACTGGCAGGGTGGCTCGCGGGCGGCGGGGCTCTGGTCGGGCGCGAAGCAGAAGCCCCGGCGGCATTACCTTCACCGCAGCGGAAGGGCATCAGGCGGGGGGCGAAGTTGATGTTTTTAAGCGCGGTGTTGCTGCCTATTTTCCTTGGGTTAAGTTTTCTGGCTGATCACCCCGTTCCGCTGTTCGTCCCGTTCACCATTTTTCTCGCGGGCCTTTCATTGCTGCTTTACTCCCGCATCTTTGGCGAAGAGATTTCGCCCGCCAAGAGTCAGACAGCCCGGCCATCCAGATTGGGGGCCACGTCGTCAGGTCACGCCGCTTTACCGCCGGCGTCTAACGTGTGGATGAATAACGTTGGTGGGCAGCAGCAGCAGGTGAGAACAGCAGAGATGGTCAAGCCGCCGAGTGTCACAGAGCACACGACCAAGTTGTTAGAGAGCGATTAGAGCTTGAGGGTTAACTTCAGAGGTCGAACGAATCGCTGGATTAAGACTCGCGGCTAACAAGTCTTTCGTCAATGAAGGTGATAGCTCGCCGGTTAATTCCCACGTTAAACCACACTCACGTTCCCCACTCCCATTCCTCACACACGACTTAACGCCGGCGGCCGACTTCGATGCGGTCGCCGGGCTGGACGCGCGGGTCTGGGATCGCGCCCGATTCGATCTCTTTCAGCAGGTACTCGGTCGCGTTCAGACGCCCGTCCGCGTTCTGCCGCGAGACCGTCACCCGGACCTTGTCGCCCGCGTTGGAGTTGACACCGCCAGAGGCGAGGATGGCTTGGGTCAGCGTCATGCCGGGGTGAAAAGATTTCTGGCCGGGCGCGCCGATCTGGCCGCCGATGTAAAAATACTCGGCGGGGCGCGCGGTGACGTTGATCACGTCGCCGTGTGCGACGAGTTCGTTGAGGGCGTTCGGATCCGCGAGGTCAACCGTTTGGCTCTGGCCGGTCGCGCGCGAGATGAGGACGGCGCGGCCGGCGTCGGGGCGCGGCAGCGCTTCGGCGAGGATGACGAAGAGCGGCACGGCTTCGCGCCTCAGAACTTTCACGCCCGGTTGGTCCACCAGCCCGCTGATCATCGCCGTGTGGCTCACGTACTCGCGGACGCTGACGCGCATTTGCGCGCGCTCGTTGACCGCGCGGCGCTTCAACTCGGCCGCGAGTCGCGCCGTGATCTCGTCCGTGGTCATGCCCGCCACACTGAACGGATCGCCCGCGAGCGGGTATTCGAGCAGGCCGCCGGCCGAGATGGTGTAGAGCGTCGAATCGCGCGTCGGGCCATTGCCCAGACGGATGTCGAGCACGTCGCCGGGGCCGACGCGGTAGATCGTCGTCAGGGGCACAGCCGCGACGCTACTGACGGAAGCAGGTGGCGGCGTGGCCGCGCGCGCCTGATTCTTCGGCTCGTTTTTTGGCCCGCCGGGGACGGCGGCGGAAGCGTTCACGGTCGTCGCCCCCCCCGGTGGCTGCGCCGCCGGGTTGGCCGTGCCGTTGGTCCCTTTGGCGGGCGCGGTCTGGGGCGAGGTGTCAGCCGCGGTCTTTTTCTCCCCCGAACCTTTGCCTTCACTACCCGAAGTCTTTGCCGCCGGCATGTCGTCGGCAGGGCCGACGCGCGCTTTGGTCTGGGCGTTCGCGTTGAGCGTGAGGTAGCAGAACAGGACCGAGAGATAGAACAGACCTCTCATACTTCTCCGCGCCCCGCGCGGCGCTAAGAGGCCCGCGACACAGGCGGCGACGCCGGCCGCGGCCCGCGCAAACTGCCCAAAAACTTTCACCTGAAAAGACATTTGAAACTTACCCGGCCGATGGCTTCGAGATTGTTGTGGCGGAGACCCTCAAGAGACTTCCCTGCGTGGGGCGCGGCGGCCGAGGTCGCGCGATTGGTGGACGGCAGGTTGGGAAACGGCCCAACCCTCTAACGAGATATTACACTTCGCGTTTCGGGGCTGGCAAGAACCTTGGCGGGAATAACTCCGGCCAACGCCCGCCGAGACGGACGCGCACCAGTTCTTCCGCGTCGTCGGCAGTCTCGCACGTCAGGCACTCCTGCGCGATCTCGCGCGCGGCCTCTGTGTCAACGCCCGCGAGCGTGAGCCTCAGGCGCGGGATCGAAGAGGCGGTCATCGAGAGATCGCGCGCGCCGAGGCCGACGAGGACGACAGCGTAGGCCGGCGTAGCTGCCATCTCGCCGCAGACGGTGGCCGGGATGCCGGCCCGCTCCGCCGCCTCGATCGTCTGACGGATGCTGATCAGCACGGCCGGGTGCAGCGTGCGGAACCAGCCGGCGACGGCGTCGTTACTGCGATCCACGGCCAGCAGGTATTGCACCAGATCGTTGGTCCCCAAGCTGAAGAAATCCACCTCGCGCGCCAGCCGGTCGGCAGTCAACACCGCCGAAGGCACTTCGATCATCGCGCCGATCTTGACCGGCCCGGTTTCAATCCCTTCGCTTTGAAGCCGCGCTCGTTCGTCGTCAATTATTTTGCGCGCGCGCCGTACCTCGGTCGCGTCTGAAATCATCGGCAGCAGA
>JBOGOY010000261.1:0-6014 GCA_050748185.1 Pyrinomonadaceae bacterium | reverse complement strand
AGCACAGCTTCTAAGTACCTTCCGACTTGGAGAGGATTCAAGCAGCTCCAATCATATCTGCCCATAAATTCCCCTCGATGCAACAGCCCAAACTCATGTTTAGAGAACGGCAGCTAACAGCCCATTGGCGATGCCTTTCTCGTAGGCGTACCAGAGGCCGAAGGCGATGCTGAGCGCGCCGGCGATTGTTTGCAAGCCGCGGTGGAAGCCGGCGAGGCGGCGCGTGCCGTAGGCGAAGGGCAGGCCGATGAGGCCCGACATCAGCATCATCCCGGCAATTGAGCCGAGGCCGAAGACCGAGAGGTAGAGCAGGCCGAGCATCGTGGATTCGATCTGCGTGAGCACTAGAATGGTCAGCGCGGCCGAGCCCGCGAGGCCGTGGACCGCGCCGACCACCAAGGGCTTCAGGCCGATGCGCGAAACCGTGTGCGTGTGTGCAACGGCGGCGGCCGGCGGCTCGTGCTCGGCGCCGGGCTCGTGGAAATGGACGTGTGCGTGCTCGCCGCCGCCGTCTTCGTGCTGGTGTTGATGCACATGCACGGACGCGCGGCCACGCAGCGAGCGCGCGAAGGTGAGCACGCCGAGCGCGATGATCATCAGGGCGACGGAGAATTCCAGCCACTCGCCGACCCGCTCGGGGATCGCGACCCGTAGCGCCAACACCAGCGCGCCGACCAACACCAGAGAGGCCGTGTGGCCCGCGCCCCACAACCCGCCGACCAGCGCCGAGCGCCACAGCTTCCGGTGCTCGCTGACGATCGTCGAGACGGCGACGACATGGTCCACCTCGGTCGCGTGGCGCAGGCCATAGATCAGACCGAACCCGAGAATCGCCAGCGCGCCCTTCGAGGCGAAGGAGATTTCTTCGTCGCCGTGGGCGAAGAAACTACCGGCGGACGCCAGCGCCTCCGCGCCGCCCTGCGCGAAAGCCTCATAGAAGAGCAGCAGACCGACCGCCGTGATCGCCGCCGCGCTCAGCACCGGCAACACTTTTAAGGCCCAGCCGGCTTTGGCGAGCGGGCGCTCGACGAAGCGGCGCGCGTACACAAAGGCGAGGCCGATGCCCGTCAGCACGCCCGCCAATCCGACGCTGAAGGCCAGCACCAGCACCAGACCATAGCCGACGCGGTGCAGATTGATCGCCGACAGCATCACGACGAGCGCCGAAGGGCACGGCAACAATCCGCCCGAGACGCCGAGCGCGAGCAGGCTGCGCCACGTCACCGGCGTCCCGTCAGTGCCCGGTGGCAGGTGCGAGTGCGTGCTTCCGTCGTGCGTGTGCGTCAAGGCCGCGTCGTCGCCGTGCGCGTGCTGCGAATGGCTGTGTCCGTGTTGCGGGTGTTCGTGATTGTGCTGCGAATGATCCGCATGGTCGTGCGGATGTGGGTGGGCGTGATCGTGAGAATGGTCGTGACCGTGCGAGTGTTCGTGTGCCGGCTGTTGAATGTGCTCGTGCCCGTGGTGATGGTGGTGCTCGTGCGGCGCTAAACCGAAGACCGCGACCGACCTGCGCCAGAGCAGGCTGAGGCCGACGACGACGACGATCGCGGCGGAGACGAGCGAGAGAACGGGGTAGAGTGTTTCCGGGAGGATGTACTGTGAGGCAAAAAGCGTGACGAGGCCGAGCGCGATGACGCCGGCCGTGTGCGTGATCGTGACGGTCAAGCCGAGAAACGCCGCGTGCTTGGCCGTGCCGCGCGAGCCGACGAGGTAGGCGGCGACGACCGCCTTGCCGTGGCCGGGCGAGAGGGCGTGAAAGCCACCGAGCACCGTGGCGAACAGCAACCCGAGCAGCGCGACGCCGGGCGTCAGTTCCGGCACGCCGATCAGTTCCGCGAAGCGATCACGCGCGGTCGCGACCGCCTTGCCGTCGCGCGTCCTCAGTGGGACGGCGTCGGCCGGCGGCGCGCCCATCGTAAACGAGAGTTCGGCCGTCCGCTCGTTGAGCGGCGCAGCGAGTTGGTCTTCGGGGTACTCGCGCAACTCGTTCGTGATCCCGTTGCCGTAGGCGTTCGAGTTGAACACGGCGACGCCGGACGCGGGCGCGATGACGATCTCGTGCCACCCGATGCGATCCGCGTGGTTGCCGTCCGCGTAGGCCAGACGCCTCGGCGCGCCGCCGTTCGCGGCGGCCGGCATCGCGCCTTCAAAGTCGCACTCAATCCGCAGAAGCGGCAGCCCCCCCTGCCCCGGCGGCAAACTGATTTTTTGCCCCACGACGTTGAGGGGGACGTGCGCGCCGTCCACAACGAGCGTCAGGTTGTTGGCGTATTCGGGCGCGACGCGGCGCGCGTAGGCTTCGAGTTCCGCCTCGGAAGTCCTTCCGTCTCCGTCACTGTCGGCCTGCGGCAACTCCTGAAACGCGGCGATCTCGGCCATGTCCACGACGTAGCGGACGCGGACGCGCCCGGCCCCGACTTCCAGACGCGAGTAGTGATTGACGGTGAAATTGCCGAGCGGGTGCGCGAGAGCCGCGGCCGGGGCCAGCAGCGAGCCGAGCAGCAGCGCGATGAAAAAAGTTGTAAAGGAGCGACGACGAGGGCGCCGCGGCCGGACGGGTTGTCTCATAAGCTTCAAGCACAGGACATTGCCGAGAGGATCAGTCGGAGACGTGGGGGGCGTTTGAACTTACTCCGCGAGGGCCTTGCGCGCAAGCGGGGCTTGCAGCGGATCGAACCGCGGGTTGAGGTCGAGCGCACGCCGGAGATGCTCACGCGCTTTGGATTGGTCCCCCGCGGCGCGCGCGATCATGCCGGCGTGGTAGAACAGTTTCGCGTCGCGCGTGCCCAGCCGCAGAGCCTCGCGGGCGGCCGTCTGCGCCTCCTGAATCTTGCCGGCCTTGAGCGCCGCCCACGCCAGCGCGTCCGCGCCGTAGATGTCGCGCCGCGCGTCGTACTCACGCCGCGCCAACGTATAAGCCTCCTCTGGCTTCAGGTCGTGGTCGGCGTAAAAGAGCGCGAGTTGCCGGTTGTAAAGCGCGCCGTTCAATTTGCTTAGTGTCGCAATTTGTTCGACGAGCGCGTACTGCGCGGACGCTTCCCGGTCGCGCCCCGCCAGCTTGTAGAGATCGCCGAGCGCGGCGACGACCAACGGATCGGGCAGGCGCTTGACCACCTTTTCGTACTCGGCGATGGCGCCGCCCGTGTCGCCCTGTGCCGCGCGCACGCGGCCGAGCGAGACGATCGCGCGATAATAATCAGGCATCGTGATGAGGGCGTCTCGGTAGTGTTTTTCGGCCCCGGCGTAGTCGCCCGCGGCGAACGCCGCCTCGCCCAACTGCCAGCGGCACCACGCGACCGTTTCGGGCCGCACGACGACGCCGTTCAGGGCCAAATTAAGAGCGACCGCGTAGCGCGCCGTGGCGCGTTCGTCGCGCCCATACAACTGGTCCAGACGCGCCAGCCGAATCTCGGTACTGAGGTCGGCGTTCGCCCCCGTCAGTTGCCCCATCCGGCCGTAGGCCTCGACCGCTTTGTCGTAATCGCCGAGTTCGAGCAGGGCGTCGCCGAGGGCGCGGTGGGCGTAGGCTTTGCGCGGTTGCAGCTTAACTAACTGCTCGCCGGCGGCGCGCGCACCCGTGAAGTCGTGCAGGCTCTGGAGGCTCTGCGCGAGGCCGGCGAGGCCGCTCGGGTTCACGTCCTCCGGCAGCACCTTGAGCGAAGAGCGCGCCGCACGGTCGGCCAACTCGAGGTATTTCACGTCGCCCGTCTCCTGCGCGCGTTGCAGGTAATAGCCGTTCAGTTTGTTGAAGGCAGTAAAGTCCTCGTCGTTGCGTTTCACGCGCTCTTCCAGTTCGCGGATAATCAGTTCGGTCTGATCGGCCACCACGGGCAGCGGCGCGGCCGCCGGCATTTCGACGACGGGCGGCGTTGTGGCCTCGGCGGAACGCGAACGACCCCACCCGCCGCACCCGCCGCAGACGAGCGCGAACAGCAACACGGTTAACAGGTAAATGTAAGATTTTTTCTGATGCATTTCTTTCAAAGTGTGGGCCGGCGAATGGCGAACATATTTTAAGCCGGAGACGGCGCGCGGTCACGCCCGAAACATCCCTGCCTGCTCGAACCGAAATTCAGATGCGAATGATCCAGCAGAAGTACGGACTGCGCTTTCCGGCCGGATTAGAGGCCCGCGCAAAGTCAGTAGCTGCCGGCGGCAACCGAGCCGCATCCGACGCCCCCATGAGACGAGACTTAAAAATAGAGCATCAAACCCGCGCTGACAACTGACGTGCTCAGAAGTGATGGGTGACAAGTGACAAGTGACAGGTGATACCAAGCGGCGACGAAAAGAGGGAGGACACAGAAACGATGAATGCGACATGACGAATGATGAAGGAAAGACAGAGGTCTTCAATTCATCAATCATCATTTCGCATTCATCATTTCTCCATGTATCTATGCCGTGGCGGAAGCGGCGAGGGCGCGTAAGTGCTCCGAGGCGCGACTAAGCGCGGACGTGCGCTCGGTGTACCAGTCCTCGTCGGCTCGTTCGCGCTCGCGCTCGGCGGCGAGGGCGCGGCGGGTTTCTTCGGGCGCGGGGCCGCCTAAGACGTTGCGGACGCGCACGAAGTGTTCGGGGTCGAGTGCGGCCCGCACCTCTTCGGGCGTGAGATCGAGCGGGCGGCCCAAGACTTCGCCGGCGGCTCGCTGCAACAGTTCGTGCGTCAACTCTTGCCGGTCGGCCAGCGCCATTTGCACCCCTCTGGCGACGACGTGGTGCGCGGCGCGGAACGGGAGCCCTTCCCGGCGGACGATCGTGTCGGCTAGTTCGGTGACGGCGATGAAGTCGCGGCCGGCGCGCTCGCGCAAAGATTCGGTGTTGAAACTCGCGGTCGAGAGTGCGGCGGCGAAGAGCGAGACAGAGCGGCGGGCGTCGCGGAAGGCTGCGGCGACGAGCGGCTGTAAATCGTCTTCCACATCGTTGATGTCGCCGAAGGGCGTGTTGTGGACGGCGAGGATGACGCCCTGCGCCTGCCCCAGCGCCTTGCTCGCCAGCGCGCGGACGTGTTCGAGCGCGACTGGGTTGCGCTTCTGCGGCATGATGCTCGAAGTCTGCACGTAGCCGTCCGACAAGCGGATCGCGTCGAACTCGCGCATCGCCATCAACAGAAACTCCTGCGCGAATTTCCCCGTGTTGACGAGCAGGACGGAGAGCGCGGCGGTGGCCTCGGTGAAATAGTCCACGGCGCTGATGCTGGCGTAAGAGTTGACGGTCGGGCCGTCAAAGCCGAGCAACTCGGCCGTGCGCGCGCGGTCGATGGGAAAGCCGGTGGTCGTGATCGCGCAGGCCCCGAGCGGCGAGTGATTGGTCCCCTCGAAGGCGCGCCGCAGACGCCCCACGTCGCGCCCCAAAACCTCGGCCATCGCGAGCAGATAGTGGGCCAGCGTGGTCGGCTGTGCGGGCTGCGTGTGCGTGTAGGCCGGGATGACCGTCTCGTGATGGCGCGCGGCGATGTCGAGCAGCGCGCGGCGCAGATCGAGGACATCGCGCGCGAGCGCGAGCACATCGGCGCGGAGCCTGATGCGGTAGATCGTGACGTCGATGTCGTTGCGGCTGCGCGCCGTGTGCAACCGGCCGGCGACGTCGTCGCCGCAGGCTTCGGTGATCAGGCTCTGGATGTAGAAGAAAAGATCTTCAAAACTGCCGTCGTAGCGGACGGCGCGGATGCGCTCGCGGTCGAGCCCGGAGAGCGCGGCCAGCAGCGAACGCGCCTCGGCGTCGGTGATGATGCCGCGCTCGGCCAGCATCACCGCGTGCGCGCAATCGACCTCAAGCATCGCGTCGAGGAAGAGCCGCTTGGCGTCCTCGAAGCAGTCGTCGAGGACGCTCTCGCGGTAGGCCGGAGTCGGGAACTTTTCGCGCGCGGCGCGGGCCGCGAGGTCTTCGGCGAAGTCCGATGTCACTATGTCTGCTTGGGTACTCATATCAATCACCTTCATCGCATCACGCTAAAACTCTGGGATGAAGTCCCCGGAGGGGACACATTCAATAGCCGCGGGCAACGCCCACGG
>JBOGOY010000260.1:0-6016 GCA_050748185.1 Pyrinomonadaceae bacterium | reverse complement strand
GGCCGGGACCGCGCCGCCCTCGCCGTCGCGCACGCCCCGTTCCGCACGCTCGGCGTGGTGTCCGTCTTGTCCACATTGGGAGCGGTCGGTCTGACTTTGGCCTTGCGGTCGATGCACGGCTCCGCTCCGCTCTTGGACGCCGTCACCACCCTGCTCAGCTTGGCCGCACAATATCTGCTCAACCGAAAGTTTATCGAGAACTGGTACGTCTGGATCGCCGCCGACTTGATCTACATTTACCTCTACGCCTCGAAGGGGCTACACCTCACGGCAATCCTCTATTTTATCTTTCTGTGTCTGTGCGTGGCCGGCCTGATCAGTTGGCGGTGCGCGGCCGCGCGGCAGAGAGTGTTAGAGCGTGAAGGCGGAGCGACGGGTGATGGGCGCGGCGCAAGGTTGGTCCCCCATCGAGAGGGCGCGCGTGGCTAGGCGCGGGCTGATCGTCGGCAAGTTTTACCCGCCGCACCGCGGGCATAAGTACCTGATCGACTCGGCCCGGGCGCGCGTGGACGAGTTGTGGGTGATCGTGTGCAGCAAGCCAGAGCACGTGCCCTCGGGCGAGTTGCGCGCGGCGTGGCTGCGTGAAATTCACCCGGACGTGCGGGTCGTCCTGATCAACGACAAGTTGGATGCCGACGATTCGCGCGTCTGGGCCGAAAACTCGATCCGCTGGCTGGGCTTTGCCCCCGAGGTGGTCTTCACCTCGGAAGATTACGGCGAGCGCTTCGCACACTATCTCGGCAGCGAGCACGTGCTGGTCGATCAGGCGCGCGCGGCCGTACCGATTTCTGGGACCAGAGTGCGGGCAGACCCGTTCGGCTGCTGGGAGTTTCTGGAGCCGCCAGTTCGTGCCTTTTACGCCAAGCGCGTCTGTCTGGTGGGGGCGGAGTCTACCGGCAAGAGCACGCTGGCCCGCGCGCTGGCCCGGCGCTTCCACACCGTCTGGGCGCCGGAATACGGGCGAGAGTATTCGGAACTCAAGCTGGCAGCGGACGGTGCTTATCATTGGACCGCGGAGGATTTCGCGCACATCGCGCAGACCCAGTGCGCGTTGGAAGACGCGGCGGCGCGGCACGCCGACAAGGTGTTGATCTGCGACACGGACGCCTTTGCTACCGCCGTCTGGCACCGCCGCTATCTGGGCCGGCGCTCGGCCGAAGTGGAGGCCATCGCCGCCTCGCACCGCCGCCCGGACCTCTACCTGTTGACAGATATCGACACCCCCTTCGTGCAGGACGGGACGCGCGACGGCGAGTTGATCCGCGACTGGATGCACCAGACTTTTATCGAAGAGTTAACGGCGCAGGGCCGGCCGTTCCGGCGTTTGACCGGCTCTTTCCGCGAACGTTTGCGCGCGGCGTCGGGTCACGTCATCGAGTTGATGAACGGTGAGAGGGTCGGAGAGGCTTCCTCTTAATAGACATTATCGGGAATAAACCACCGAGACACCAAGACACCGAGTAAAGGAAAGAAACAATGTGCCACTATTGATGTGTGTCTCAGTGGTGAATTTCGTTATTACCGATAATGTCTAATGCTCTGGCAGCGCCGAGAGTCGGCGAGTGCGATGCGTCTATGGAGATTATGCCGTCGCGCGTTCAATCGCGGCCCCGGCGAACGCGCCCGCCGGGAGATCGACGACCTCCCACGCCGTCTCGTCGCGCAGCAGTTTCGACATCAGCATCGTGTGGAAGAGGTGGCCACTGCGCTCGGCGCGGACGCGGCCCACGAGCGGCATCCCGAGCAGCGCGAGGTCGCCGATGATGTCGAGGATTTTGTGGCGCACGAACTCGTCTGCATAGCGCAAAGGCGTTTCGTTGAGCATCCCCTCGGGCGTGAGCACGATGGCGTTGTCGATCGAGCCGCCACGAATCAGGTTGGCGCGGCGCAACGCTTCAATCTCGGCGGTGAAGCCGAAGGTGCGGGCCGCAGCGATCTCGCGCGCGAAGCCGCCGGGCGCGTCCGCGTCAAAGACATAGCACTGCCGGCCGATGAGCGGATGTTGGAAGTCGATCAGGCAGTCAATGACGCATCCCTCGAACGGCTCGACGCTCATCCGGCGACCGCCCTCATCGACCTCGACCCGACGCCGCACGCGCAGGGCGCGCCGCGCCGCCGGCTGCTCGACCGTGCCGGCGCGCTCGATCAGTTCCGTGAACGTCTCGGCCGACCCGTCCATAATCGGCAACTCAAGGTTGTCCACTTCGACGTAACAATTGTCCACGCCGCCGCCGCGCAGGGCCGCCAGCAGGTGCTCGACCGTCGAGAGCGTGACCCCTTTCTGCATCAGCGTCGTCGCATAGCTGCAATGCGCGACCGATTCGACCGACGCCGGAATCTCGAAGTTGTCGAGGTCGGTGCGGACGAAGACGTAACCGGTGTCGGGCGGCGCGGGGACCAGACGCACTTCGACGGGGACGGCGGTGTGAAGTCCGATGCCGCTGGTTGTGGCCGGGGCGGCGATGGTTGTCTGCTGGTTCAAGACGAAGTGTCGGTTCCTTTCGATTGGGCCGTGGCTCTGAACCGCAAGCCGTCAGCGTAATCGCAATGCCCGTGCCGCAAAAGGAGATGGCGGAAGATGCGGGAAAAAGCCAATACCATGCCGCCACGCCGCGGCCTCTGTAGCAGCGACGCCACATGATAAAGCAGAGATGCGGCGCATTGACATCACTTACCCACTAACACAGCACCGCGAACGATAGCGACCGGGGGCGCGTGAGGAGGTGTCAGATATTTTGTGTAAATGGCTTTTCCGGCCGACCATCCTGCGCGCCTTTGTCGAAAGGCTAAAACTTTGACCGGCTTCATGTTGCCCTTCTCGCTGCGGCAGCCGAGCGGAGCGAAGGCGGCGGTCATTTACACAAAAGAATTTACACCCTCGCGCGTGACGGCATCCTCTCCGCAACTTAGACTGTGACCAACGCTCTTATTTGAACTGCTACCAACTGCTCTGTTCCAGCCACTCGTCACTCGTCACTTGTCACTTGTCACTGTAGTTCTTATCATCGTCCTACAATGCCACCGCCGAACTCTTCCGCCGCCACAGCGACGCCGGAGCGCGTCTATCTGATCGACTCGATGTCGCACATCTTCCGCGCGTTCTTCGCGCCGATGGCCGGGCGCATCGAGCCTTTGACCAACAGCCGCGGGCAGGTGACGCAGGCCGTCTTCGTCTTCACCAACATGCTGCGGAAGTTGCTCGCCGACGAGCGGCCGCATTACATCGCCGCCGTCTTCGAGTCGGGCGTGCCGACTTTCCGTCACGAGATGGACGCAGGCTATAAGTCTAACCGCGCCGAGATGCCAGACGAACTGTCGTCGCAGATCCCTTACATCATTCGCGTCTGCGAGGTCTTCAACGTCCCCATCCTGAACGTCCCCGGCTTCGAGGCCGACGACGTGATCGGCGCGCTCGCCGTACAGGCGGCGGAGAAGAATTTGCAATCCGTCATCGTCTCGAACGACAAAGACATGTGCCAACTGGTGCGCGATCCGCTCGTCGTCTGCATGAGGCAAAACTCGCAGAACGTGAAGCGCAAAGAGCCAGCGCCGCCGGTCGAGTGGTGCGACGAGGCTTGGGTCGAGGCGAAGTTCGGCGTGCCGCCACAACAGATCACGGACCTGCTCGGCCTGATGGGCGACGCCGTGGACAGTATCCCCGGCGCGCCCGGCGTCGGCGCGAAGGGCGCGGTCCAACTCGTCAAACAGTTCGGCTCGATCGAAGCAGCTCTCGTGCGCTGGGAAGAGGTCAAGCACAAGACTTACCGCGAATCCCTGCGCGACAACGCCGACCTCATCCGCCAGTCGAAAGATTTGGCGACGATCCGCACCGACCTCAATATCACGCTCGATCTGGACCAGTTGCGTTGCAAGTCGCCCGACCGCGCCGGGGCTTACCAACTGTTTCGCGAACTGGAGTTTCAGAGCCTGACGCGAGAGTTCGCCGATGCGGCCGTGGCGGCCGGGGCCGTGATCACAGAGAAGCGCTATCGCCGCGTCACCAAGCGCGCCGATCTGGAAAAACTTGCGCGCCAACTCTGGGAGACGGACCACTGGAGCGTCGCCATTGCCGACTCGACGCCCGCCGGCGCGGGGCAGCAAGGGTCCGTGCGGGACCAAGCGCTGCCGTCCGGCATCGCTATCTCGACCGCGCCGCACAGTTCGGCGTTCGTCGACTTCGAGAGTTTCGAGGGCGGGACGGAGACGGCCGCGGCCTTGCTCGGCGACGTACTGGCGAACGGGCTGCTCTCCAAGTCGGTCCACGACCTGAAGCGCGCCACGGCGCTGCTCGCGCCGCTCGGGCTGGAACTCGAAGGCCTTACCGACGACACGCTCTTAGCCGCCTACCTGCTCGACCCCGTCCGCAGCAAATACGATCTCGCCGATCTCGCGCGCGAGACCGTCGACGCCGAAGGGTGGAGCGAGCCGCCCGAGGGCGACGACAACGGTTGGTCCCTCGCACACTGGCGCGTCGCCGAGGCCGCCGACTACACCCTACAGGTCGCCGACGTGCTGCACGGCCGCATCCTCGAACAAGGGCTTGAAGCGATCTACCACGAGATGGAGTTGCCGATCGCGCCGTTGCTCTATCGTATGGAGAGCGCGGGCCTGCGGGTGGACACGTCGGTCCTGCGCGAGTTGTCGAGCTTCTTCGGCAAAGAGTTGGCGCGCCTCACTGAAAGCATCTACAAAGAGGCGGGACGCGAGTTCAAGATCACCTCGCCGAAGCAGGTCGGCGAAGTGCTCGAAGAACTAAACATCAGCACCGGCCGCAAGACCGCAACCGGGCAAATCTCGACGGGCCGCGCCGTGCTCGAAGAGTTGGCGCAGAAATACGAGTTGCCGCGCCTGCTCATCGAGTACCGCGAACTGGATAAACTAAAGACCACTTACACCGACACGCTGCCCGAGTTGATTGGACCGGACGGTCGCATTCACAGCCAACTCAACCAGACCGTGACGGCGACGGGAAGATTATCGAGCAGCGAGCCCAACTTGCAGAACATTCCGATCCGCACGGAACTCGGCCGGCGCATCCGCCGCGCGTTCATCCCCAACGAGGGGAACGTCTTCGTAGCGGCCGACTACTCGCAACTCGAACTGCGGCTGCTCGCCCACGTGACGCGCGATCCCGTCATGCTCGACGCCTTCCAGCAGGGCGACGACATCCACGCGCGCACCGCGCAACTCGTCTTCGGCGCAAAGACGAAGGACGAGTTGAAAGAGAAGCGCCGCTTCGCCAAGATCGTCAACTTCGCGATCGCCTACGCGGTCGAGCCCTTCGGCCTGTCGCAGCGCGTCGGCATCTCGCGCAAAGAAGCGAAGCAGGTCATCGACGACTACTACGAGACCTACAAGGGCGTGCGCGCGTTTATGGATCGCGTCCCCGTCGAGGCGCGCGAGAAAGGTTTGATGCGCTCGATCTACGGGCGCATCCGCCCGCTGCCGACCATCAACGATCGCAACGGCCAGATCCGCGCCCGCGCCGAGCGCGAGGCGATCAATATGCCGATTCAGGGTTCAGCGAGCGACATCGTCAAACTCGCAATGCTCAAGGTGGACGAGGCGCTCCGGCGCGAGAACCTGAAAACCCGAATGGTCATGCAAGTCCATGACGAACTGCTGCTCGAAGCGCCACGGGCCGAGGCCGAACGCGCCGCCCTGATCCTCAAGCGCGAAATGGAGACGGCCGTCGCCCTCGACGTGCCGCTCGAAGTCGAAGTCGGGGTCGGCGACAATTGGATGGATGTGAAGAAGTAGCCAGTAGCCAGTAGCCAGTAGTCAGTAGAAAAGGCATCTGCTTTTTCCGGCTACTGACTACTGACTACTGGCTACTGGCTACTGAGTATGTCTGACCACAAGCTCAACGAGCAGAAGCCGGGCGCGGGCGGGCCGCGCGGCGTCGTGTACCGCCGGCGATCGGCGGCCGGCTCGAACCGCGGCGCCGGGCCGCTCGCATCACTGCGGGTCGGGGCGGTGTCGCCGACGCTGCCGACGCTGCTCGGGGGCTTCGTGC
>JBOGOY010000259.1:0-6028 GCA_050748185.1 Pyrinomonadaceae bacterium | reverse complement strand
GTTCACAGGCGTGGTCCCCGAAATCGACCCGGACGAGACGAGCCTCCCGTCGCACGTCATCCAACAACTCGGCGCGGCCCTGCAGGGCGCGCGCGAGACGCGGCGCGCGCGCGATCTCAACTTCCGTGCCCGCGGCGTGATGCTGCTCGGCGCGGCTTATCCGGTCCTCGCCGTGCGCGACGGCGAGGACTGGCAGCGCGGCGTGCGCCCGACCGTCGGCGACTGGTCCCACACCGAGGTGGCCGACTACGAGGTGTCGATCGAAACGCCGGCCGACGTGGCCGTCTTCGCCTCGGGCGTCAGTCGGCAAGGGCGCGCGGCCGAAACCGGAAACGGGCAAGCGGCGGAGGACGCCAAACTCCGGCGGCGTGTGTTTGCGGGCGAGAATCTGCGTAAATTCGCGCTCATCGCCGGGCGCAACCTGCGGGCGGAGGAGACCGCGGTGAGCGGCACGTTGGTCCGCTCCGTCTGGGCGACGGAGCACGAGAAGACCGGGCGACGCGTGCTGGAGCAGGCGGCCGCCGCCGTCCGTGTCTATGCAAAACGCTTCGGCCCACTCCCTTACAGTTCGATCACGGTTGCGGAAGCGCCGCTCGTCGCCGGCGTCGGGAGCGCCGAGTTTTCCGGCCTCAGCGTCATCGCCGGCGCGCTTTATGTGGATTTCGACTCGCCGCTGGTTCGCAACCTGCCCGAGATCGTCCGCGAGCAGCGCGCCTCGGTCGAAGACAGCCTTGAGTTCACCGTCGCGCACATGGTCGCTCATCAGTGGTGGGGCGTCATGGTGGGCAGCGCGCCCGAGCGGCAGCCGGTCTTGGACGAAGCGTTGGCACACTGGTCCGCCCTGCTTTATTACGAAGAGACTCACGGGCCGGAGCGGACGCGGGCTGCGCGCGAAGATCAGTTGCGCGGCGTCTACGAGATTTACCGCACGTTCGGCGGCGAGGACTTGGCGGCCGACCGCCCCGCCCGCGAATATCGCAACTCGTTTCAATATGCGGCCGTCGTCTTCGCCAAGGGCGCGCTGATGTTCAACGAATTGCGCGGGCTGCTCGGCGAAGAAAAGTTCTTCACCGCGCTGCGCCGCTACGCCGAGGCCAACCGCTTCGAGATCGCGCGCCTCGACGACCTGCGCGGCGCGTTCGTCGCCGAAGCGCCGCTGAACCAGCGCCGCGTGGTGACGCGCATCTTCGATCGCTGGCTCTCGGAACGGCACGGCGACGAAGACATCGCGCCGCCCAACCCGCAACTCGCCTCGGCGCTCGGCCTCCCCATCGCCGATTCCGCCGGGCCGAAGGATCGCAACGCCTTCTCGCGCCTCGGCCGCTTCTTCTGGCGGCAGATGACGCGAATTCGCTGATCGCCACGCACCACATGAGTTAATTCACGGCCCTCGGAGTTTCGGCTCAAGTCAGCCGGTTGACCTAATGGCGGCTGGAGCCGGAGAGGGGAGCGACAGACAATGTGTAAATTGGAAGCAGCCATATTGCTCGCGGTTCAAGCACATCAAGGGCAGACGGATAAAGCGGGCCAGCCCTACATCCTGCACCCGTTGAGAATGATGACCAAAATGAAGACGGAAGCCGAGATGATGGCCGCCGTCTTACATGACGTGGTCGAAGACACCGACTGGTCCCTCGGGCGTCTACGTGAGCAAGGTTTCCCGGATGAAGTGCT
This sequence comes from Pyrinomonadaceae bacterium, assembly GCA_050748185.1. GTDB lineage: Bacteria > Acidobacteriota > Blastocatellia > Pyrinomonadales > Pyrinomonadaceae > JACCRA01. The sequence continues at coordinate 4,354 of JBOGOY010000259.1, read as the reverse complement.
GGCGGCCGTAGAGTGTCTGACGCGCGGCGAAGGCGAAAGTTATGCGGCCTTCATCGAGAGGGTCAAGACGAATCGCATCGCCACGCGGGTCAAGCTCGCCGACCTCGAAGACAACATGGACGTCCGGCGGATCAGTAACTTTACCGTCACAGACGCCGAACGGATGGCAAAATATAATCAGGCGTGGCAATCACTGGTCGAGTCCGCGAGCAGTTAGCGGTGGGCGGGGGCGACGGCTAATTTGGCGATTGATGAGCGTCTCGGGATGCTCAAAATAGAGATTTGAACGCATCGCGCCGCGCCGACGGTGGGCGGAGATGACGTGGTTTCCGCCCGCCGTTTTTTTCTACCACCGACGGGAGGTGTCTCAGTCCGATGATTGCACTGCTCAGAAACTACGCGGTCTCTTGGGGAGATTTAAAGGACGAGTTCGGCGAGATCATAGGCCCCGACTTCATCGAGTGGCCCGGGTTCGACACGCTCGAAGAAGCCATCGCTTGCTGTCGGAGGTGCGTCGAGCAATACGTCGGCTGGATCGTCAAACATTGGCAGGGGGAACCGACCGAGGAAGATATTTTCGAGAGGTGGCTCCACACCGCGGACAAGCCGATCATCTGGTCGGCCTTACCGGACGTCTCCTTCGATGACACTCAGTACGCCCGCGAAGTGATCCCGCGCCTCATGCAGGCTCGCTGGCCGCGACCGGCCGGGGGCGCGTGACACCTGCGGCCATGCCCGGCGCCTTCTCTGGAACTGGTCCCCCATGTTTGAGAAGAAGCCAGCCGCAAGCTTCACCCAAACCTTCATTTTCCGAGAAGCTTGAGGATCGCACGCGAACGATTGTTCTCTCATCCTCCTGCTTTGCGCCTCAGTCTGCCTCCCGTATGATGGCTGCCACCTCGAAGGATAATTAACCGGCCAGCACTTCAGGTTGTTCGTGTGACTTGGCAGGTAATTACCGATGACCGGCAGGGAGGGACCAGAAGGGAATGGCGATGAAAGAATTGAACCTTGAACGTAGGGGCGCGGCGGCAGCGAGCGGCGCAGACCTCGACAGGCCGCGGCGCAAGCAGGCCGAGATCGAAGAGAGCCTCGACCAACTCGCGCGCTGGATGGACGGGATGTTTCGCGTCCCCGGCACGGGCTGGCGCTTCGGCCTCGATGCGATCGTCGGATTGGTCCCCGTCCTCGGCGACACGCTGACGACCGCCGTCTCGTTCTACGTGCTGGCGGCAGGCGTCCGCTATCGCGTCTCGAAGGCGACGCTGCTGCGGATGGGCCTCAACACCGCCATGGATTACGTGTTCGGCGCGGTCCCCTTCGTCGGCGATCTCTTTGACGCGGCGTGGAAATCGAACCAGAAAAACGTCGAACTGCTGCGCCGCAGCGCGACCGCTTCACCGGAAGAAGCTCGGCAGGGCCGCCTGAGCGATTGGCTTTTCGTCGGCCTGATCATGCTCGCGCTGCTGGCGATGCTCGTCGGCTCGCTCGTGATCGCGTGGTGGTTGCTGAGTCTGGTGTTCGGCGGACTGGAAAGACTGTTCTGAGGCATGCGAGCAAATGACTAACTTCGTTGAGACGTGGCTCGCGCCACACTTGGTTCACCATCACTTACGCTGAAGCCTTATTCTCCGGCGCGGCCAACACCCGGTCCAGCGCCGGCTTCATCATGTCTAACCCGCGCTCGCCGGCGGCGTAGCCGCGCAATTTGCCCGCGCGATCGAACAAGTAGTAGGCCGGCACGTATCCCTGCTCGTTCTGGAAGGCCTCTTTCAGCTTGTGCTCGTTATCCACGGCGCACGGCTCGGTGATCCCGAACTGCGCCACCGCCCCGCGCACAGCCTCGGCGTCCGTGTCCGCCTCGTAGCGCGGCATGTGGACGGCGACGACGCGCAAGCCCTCGCCCGCGCGCTCGTCGCGAAACTTTTGGAGGCGCGGCATGTTGTCCTTGCAGATGCCGCAGCTCACGGACCAGAAGTGGACCAGCGTCGGGTGTCCTTTCGCCTCCGCCTCGGCGTGCGCCCCCGTCGCGTTGAACCACTCGGTCGCCCCTTCGAGCGACGGCATCTCGGTTCCGATTCTCATCGGCATGGTCTTAACCTCAGTGACAAGTGACAAGTGACAAGTGACAAGAAGCATCTTGTCTGTGCTCGTCACTTGTCACTCGTCACCGTCTTTTAAGCGTTCAGCGTCTTTTGGCCGGGCTTCCATTCGGCGGCGCAGAGACCGCCGGTCTGGAGCGCCTGAATGACGCGCAGGGTCTCTTCGGACGAGCGCCCGACGTTGAGATCGTGAACCACTTTGTAGCGCAGCACGCCCTCGGGATCGATGACGAACAGGCCGCGCAGCGCGATGCCCTTGGCTTCGAGCAACACACCATAGGCGCGCGACACCTCTTTGGTAATGTCCGCCGCCAGCGGGTAGCCCAAGCCCTCGACGCCGCCCTTATCACGCGACGTTTGGAGCCACGCGCGGTGCGAATAGACCGAGTCGGTCGAGACGCCGATCACTTCCGCGCCGATGCCCTCGAAGTCCTCGTAGCGGTCGCTGAAGTTGGTCAACTCCGTCGGGCAGACGAAGGTGAAGTCGAGCGGGTAGAAGAGCAGCACGAGCCACTTGCCCCGGTAATCAGAGAGCTTGACGTTCTCGTTGAGCTTCTCCACATTTTTGGTCGAAGCCATGTCGAAATCAGGGGCCGGCTGGCCCACCATCGCAGTCTGTGTCGCTTGCATAATCCTCCGTAAACGAATAACTGACTTTGATCGGGGGCGCGATCCGGTAGAGCTAAAACGCCGTCCCCCCTTGAAAACTTAGAGCGAAACTCTTTCCACCTCGCGGCCGACCGCTCACTTCCCGGCCGCGTCGCATTCCGGACAGACGCCGACCAGCGTCAGATGCACCGACTCGGGCTTGAAGCGCGTGCGCCGCGCCGCCAGTCGCATCAGTTCGGCGGCCTCGGCCAGATCGAAGTCGAGCAGCTTGCCACAACGAGTGCAAACGGCGTGATCGTGCCGCGCGGTTTCGCGGTCGTAGCGGCTCGCGCCGTTACCGAACGTAATCTCGCGCACGAGGCCCGCGTCCCTCAGATAGCGCAGAGAGTTGTAGACGGTGGCGAAGCTAATGGACGGCAGTGCCGCCCGGGCCGCCGCGTAAATTTCATTCGCCGTCAGATGTCCGTCGCTCTCGCGCACCACCTGCAGCACGACGCCCCGCTGCCGCGTCAACGCCCGCCGGCCGCTGTCACCGGCCGCAGCCGCGCCACCTTGTCTAGCTTTATCTGTTTTCATGATTGCCAAAAGTGAAGTTAGAATAATTCTAAACTGGAGAATTGTCAACCGGCGGAAGCCGGATTGTCGGGCGGCTTTTACGTTAGCCCTTCAAAGCTAACTCGGCGAACTCAGACCTGCGGGTGCTTTTCGACGAAATCGATCAGGTTTTTGACGTAGGAGGGGAAGGGCGGGCAGCAGACGCCGTGCGGTGCGAGCAATTCGTCGGCACGGGCCGTGTCATATGTCTGGCGGATGAAGAAGTAAGGCACGCCGACGCGCGGCAACCCCGACAGCTTTTCCGAGAGCGAAAGATTGAGCGTCTGCCACACGAGCGGCTGCGGAAGTTTAAGGAGCGCGCCGCGCCCGGTGAGCGCGCGCGACACCGTCTCGAACAGTTCGTCAGTCGTGAGCGGTCGCGGATCGGCGAGTTGCACCGTCTGGCCGACGGCGCGTTCGTCCTCGGCCAGCGCCGCCAGCGCCCGGACGACGAAGTTCACGGGGACCAGATTCAGTTCCACGTCGCGGTTGCCGATGTTCGCGAGCGATAACAGGCGCGGCGCCATCCGCAGATAGTTGATCAGGTAATAGACGCCATCGTACTTCGCCGTCGCGCCCGTGCGAGAGTCGCCGCAAACCACCGCCGGGCGATGGATCGTGAGTGGCACCTCATGCTTGAGTCGGTCCACCTCCAACTCGGCCAGATACTTCGTCTCTTCATAGTAGTTGCGAAAGCCAGCCTCGTGCCCGAGTTCGTGCTCGTAGATCCGGCCGGTCCTCTTCCCCGCAACGTAGCAGGTCGAGACGTAGTGGTAACGCCGCAGGTTCTTCAGCGCGCGCGCGAAGCCGTTGACGTGGCGCGTGCCTTCGACATTCACGCGTACCGCCACGTCGTGCCGCACGGCCAGATCGTAAACGGCCGCGAGGTGAAAGACGGTCGTCGTCTCTTCAAGCGCCGCCGCGTAATTCGGCGCGGACATCCCCAAGCGCTCGGCCGTGATGTCACCCTCGACGAGGCGAAAACGATCCACATCCGCGCCCGTCTCGCGCGCCAGCCGCGCGACTTCCGCCCGCGCCCTGTCCACGAA
>JBOGOY010000258.1:0-6039 GCA_050748185.1 Pyrinomonadaceae bacterium | reverse complement strand
GCACCAGCTCGTGCAGCAGGTCGATGGCCGGCCGGCCGAGGCGGTGGCCGTAGCCTTGATAGGCGACCGTGCTGTCGGCGAAGCGGTCGCAGATCACCCAGGCGCCGCGCTCCAGCGCCGGGCGGATGACGCGCCGGACATGCTCGCCGCGCGCCGCGACGAGATTCTCAACCTCTGGATCAAAGACCGGCTCGAATCCGAAGACTTCCGCGACGAGTTGATCTCGAAGCGGGAGTTGCGCGAACAGTCGCGCCGCCTGATGGAGTTGCTGACCACGGCGATCAAAGATTCTGAGGGCGCGGCCTTCGACGATCCGGCCTTCGACGCGCTGCGCTCATTCCTCAACGAGATCTCGCGCCAGCGCGCCGTCAAGGGCTACACCCCGACCGAGAATGCCTCTTACGTCACCGCGCTGCGAAACCCCGTCAGGACGATGCTCGTCGAGGGCCACGACGGCGACGCCAGTGCGCTCGCGCGTGAACTCGAATACTTCGCCGGACTGATCGACAAAGCGGCCCTCGTGATGGTCGAGAATTTCATCCGCTCGCGCGAGGAGATCATCCGCCAGCAGCGCGCCGACATGCTGGAACTCTCGACGCCGGTGATCAAAGTCTGGGACAAGATTCTGACGCTCCCCGTCGTTGGCACGCTCGACTCGCGCCGCGCGCAGATGATGATGGAATCGCTGCTTCAGCGAATCGTGGACAGCGGCTCGACGGTCGCCATCCTCGACATCACCGGCGTGCGGACGATGGACACGCTCGTTGCCAACCACTTGATCAAGACCGTCACCGCCGCCCGCTTGATGGGAGCGCGCTGCATCCTGACCGGCGTCTCGCCGGCGATCGCGCAGACGATGGTTCAGCTCGGGATCGACCTCTCGCAGATCACCACCCGCGCGCAGATGTCCGACGGCATCAGGCTCGCCCTTGAAATGGTCGGCCGCACGGTGGTCCCCCTCTCCGTCGCCGCGCAACTGCGGAACAATGCGGCGGGCGTGCGCCGCGAAGCCGAACCCGCGGTGACGAGTGATCAAAAGCAATGACGAGCGACCAGTGACGAGTGATGAGATAAGAACCTTCTTGCTCGTCACTGGTCACTTATCACTGCTTTCGCGGAGTGAAGCTTATGAACGTCCCGCACCGCATCCCGATCCTCAAAGTCGGCCGCGTCCTCGTCGTGCCTATTCAGGTGGACATGGATGATCAGACCGTCCTGTATATGCAAGAGCGCATCCTCTCGGAGTTGCGGCGGACGGCGGCGCGCGGCGTGCTGATCGACGTTTCGCTGCTGGAGATGGTGGATTCGTTCATCGGGCGGATGCTCTCGGACATCGCGGCGATGGCGCGCATCATGGACGCGCGCACGGTCGTCGTCGGTATCCAGCCGGCGGTGGCGATCACGTTGGTCGAATTGGGACTGGAGTTGCGCGGCGTCGAGACGGTCCTCAACGTGGACGAGGGCATCCGGCGGCTGCGCGACGAGTTCGGCCGGGCGGACGAAGACGAAGAAGAGTGGGAAATCGATCTGGAGATGGATCGCTTTGGAGAGCAAATCCATTCCGCTTGAGCACGAGCACGACGTAGTCGTGGCGCGCGGGCTGGTGCGCGAACTGGCCGCCGCCGTCGGTTTCGGGGTGGTAGATCAGACGCGGCTCGCCACCATCGCTTCGGAATTGGCGCGCAACGTGGTGAAGTACGCCGGGCGTGGGCGGCTGATCGCGCAGCCGCTCGGGGAGGCACAGGGAATCAGGCGCGGACTGCGCCTCATCTTCGAGGACGAAGGGCCGGGCATCCCTGACCTCGCGGCCGCGATGCGCGACGGGTTTTCCACTGGCGGCGGGCTCGGCAAAGGCTTGCCCGGCGCAAAGCGGCTGGCCCACGACTTTGAGATCGACTCCGCCCCCGGCTACGGCACGCGCGTGACCATCGCGCGCTGGCTCAACTGAGGGATGAGGGCGGTGGGATGAGGGATGAAGTAAGAACCTTCACGCCTTCTTATTCCTCCCTCATCCCTCCGCCCTCATCCCTTGTAACGATGCGCGTCATTCATTCCATTGAGATCCGCGACGAGTCAGAGGTCGGCGCGGCGCGGCGCGCCGTCAACGCCTTTGCGCGCGAAGCGGGGCTGGCCGACGAAGGCGCGCGTGCTGAGATCGACATCGTAGTGCAGGAGATGGGGACCAACGCCGTGCGCTACGCGGCCGGGGGCGGCTGGATTCATTTCACCACGCCGTCCGGCGCGGCGCACGGCGTCGAGCTTTTCTACTGGGACAAGGGGCCGGGCATCCCGGACCTCGAACGCGCGATACGCGACGGCGTCTCGGCGGGCGGCGGCATGGGAGTCGGACTCGGCGCGATGCGCCGCCTGATGGACGAATTCGACATCTATTCAACCGTGCACGAGGGCGAAGATGAAAGGGCGTTCGAGACATCTCCGCTCAGAGCTTCGCGGCGGCGCACGACACATGGGACGGCGATCCGCTGTCACAAGTGGGCGGCGGGAGAAGAGAGGCTCGCCGCCTCCGCGGAGCACGAGGACGCGGCCCATCGCATCGGGGTGTGGAGCCGCCCCATGCCCGGCGAAGACGCCAACGGCGATGCTTATTACCTTCGCCGGCGCGGGGCGCGGACGCTCGTCGTCGCGTTGGACGGACTGGGTCACGGACCGGGCGCGCGCGCGGCTGCCGAAGCGGCTCTCGGCGTGCTGGACCAGTGGGCGGGCGAAGCGCTCGACGAATTATTCCGGGAGACGCACGACGCCCTGCGCGCGACGCGCGGGGCGGTGATGGGCGCGGTCGTGGTGGACGAGGGAGCCGGCGAGTTTTCCTGTGCCGGCGTCGGCAACGTCGAGACGCGCGTCTTCGGCGCGCCCGCGCCGGCGCGGCCCGTCTCGAACAACGGCACGCTCGGCGCACGCTTCGAGCGCCTGCGCGTCTGGTCCTACCCGTGGGCCGAAGGCACGACCATCCTGCTCGCGACCGATGGGATCAGCAATTCGTGGGACGCGGCCGACTATCCGGGCCTGCTTCAAAAGAGCCCGCAGATGCTCGCCGGTGTGCTCATGCGCGACTACGGGCGCGACACAGACGACGCGACAGTGATCGTGTACAGGTGAAGGGGCAGAGTGAACAGTGACCGGTGACAAGTGGCAGGAGGAAGGCAGTGTTTATCCTGTCACTCGTCATTTGTCACCTGTCACCCGGTTATGAAAGACATTTCCACCACACGACTCGGCGACATCTACGTGCGGCGCGAGGCCGACATTGTGAAGGTGCGCGACCGCGTGCGGCGGCTGGCGCGCGAAATGGGCTTCGAGCAGACGACGCAGATTAAGATCACGACCGCCGTCTCGGAGTTGACGCGCAACATCTACGAGAACGCGCACTCAGGCGCGATCACGCTGTCGCTCGCCGAGCGCGGTAGCGGCACAACGGCGGCTGGACTGCACGTCACGGCGCGCGACGAAGGCCCCGGCATGGACGAGGCGAAGCTCCGCCAGATCATGCGCGGCTCGTTTCGCTCGACCTCGGGCCTCGGCGTCGGGCTCGTCGGCACGCGCCGCCTGATGGACGAGTTCGAGATCGAGAGCACGCCCGGCGCGGGCACGCGCGTCCACATCGTCAAGTGGCTACCGCCGGCCGCGGCCGAAACCGTCAGGGGGAAGGCCGAAGAGTTGCGCGCTCACTTCGGCACGGAAGACGAAGAGTCGGCCGTCGAAGAACTGACGCGGCAGAACCGCGATCTGGTCGAAGTCCTGAGCGAGTTGGAAGAGAAACGTACTGAGTTAGAGCGCCTCAACCACGAGTTGCGGCAGTCGAACGACGAGTTGAACGAGGCCAACGCACGCTTGCGTGAACTGGCCGAGATGCGCGAAGAGTTTCTGGCGCTCACCACCCACGACCTGCGCTCGCCGCTCGCGGTCATCCACGGCGTCATCAACTTCTTCACGTCTGGCCGCCTCGGCTCGCTGACGCCCGAGCAGCAGAACATGGTCTCAATGATGGAGCGCAACACGCAGAGCCTGATCGAGCTGGTCAACGACATCCTCGACGCCTCGAAGATCGAGTCCGGCACGCTCGAACTCGAACTCGCAGCTGTGGACGCCGCCGCGCTCGTCAAAGAAATCTGCGAGACGATGCGCCCGCTCGCCGTCCAGAAACAGATCGCCTTACGGTGTGAGTCGCCGGCCGAGGAACTGCCCCGCGTGCGAGCAGATCGCGCGAAACTCCGCCGTGCCCTCGTCAACCTCGTCTCGAACGCCGTCAAGTTCACGCCCAACGGCGGCGAGATCGCCGTCAGCGTGACGCGCGAGGGCGGCGCTCTCGTCCGCCTCCGCGTCTCGGATACCGGCGTCGGCATCCCCGCGGAAGATGTCCCGCGCCTCTTCGATAAGTACGAGCAGGCGCGCAACCGCGCTACCCGTCGCGAGCGCGGCACCGGCCTCGGCCTCTACATCACCAAGCAGATCGTCGAACTGCACGGCGGCGAGATCGCGGTCGCATCAGAGTTAGGTAAAGGCTCGACCTTCTCCTTCACGCTGCCGGCAACAACTAAGGCGCACGGCTAAATCGAAGCACATGGTAGTGGCACCGGCGGTATGAATCATCGCAAGCGCAGAGAAAGCATGAAAAAGAGCGTCACGTAGTTATTTTCTAAGGTCTGCTCCGTGTCTCTGTGTCTTCGTGGTGAATCTCCCTCATGCCGATTTCAGGTGCTTCGATTTAGCAGGTGCAGCATGGCTATCAGTTCGGTTCTGTACTAACTTGTCACTCGTCACTTATCACTTGTCACTGACTTTATGCACTACCATTTAATTGGAATTTGCGGAACGGCGATGGCGTCGCTCGCCGGGATGTTGCAGGCGCGGGGCCACCGGGTCACGGGCTCGGACGAGAACGTGTATCCGCCGATGTCGGTGATGCTCGAAGGCTTGGGCATCCCGGTCAATCAGGGCTACCGGGCCGAGCACTTGAATCCGGTTCCGGATTGCGTCGTCGTCGGCAACGCCATTCCGCGCGGCAACCCGGAGGTCGAGGAGACGTTGAATCGCAAGCTGCTCTATCGCTCGCAGGCCGAGGTCGTCAAAGAGGAGTTCATACGCGGGCGGCACTCTTTGGTCGTCGCGGGCACGCACGGCAAGACGACGACGACGAGCATTGCGGCGTGGGTGCTGAACGTTGGCGGGCTCAACCCCGGCTTTCTCGTCGGCGGCGTGGTCCAGAACTTCGGCGCGAGTTTTCGCGTCACCGACAGCCCCTACTTCGTTATCGAGGGCGACGAGTACGACACAGCCTATTTCGACAAGGGGCCGAAGTTTATGCACTACCTGCCGGAACTCGCCGTCGTGGGTAACATCGAATTCGACCACGCGGACATCTACCGCGACCTCGACGCGGTCGAACTCGCCTTCCGACGTTTGATGAACCTCGTGCCCGGCGGCGGCAAATTGATCGCCGGCTGGGACAGCGCGCACGTCCGCGAAGTCGTCGCCGAAATGAGCGGCCGGCTGTTCACGCAACTCGAAACGTTCGGTACTTCCGGCGACGCCAAATGGCAGGCGCGCGATCTGGACTTCAGCGGCGAGATGACGCGCTTCCGCGTCTTCCGAGAGGGCCGCGAGTGGGGAGAGTTTCAAACACCGCTGATCGGCGAGTTCAACGTCCGCAACTGTCTTGCAGTGATCGTCGCGGCCGAGGCGTGGGGCGTCGAGCGCGCGGCTATCGCCGAGGCGCTTGCCACATTCCAGAGCGTGCAGCGACGGATGCAGGTGCGCGGTCAGGCGAACGGCGTCACCGTGATTGACGACTTCGCGCACCACCCGACCGCTGTACTCGAAACGTTGCGCGCGCTGCGGGCCAAGTACCCGCACAACCGCCTCGTCGCGGTCTTCGAGCCGCGCTCGTGGTCCTCGCGCCTCGCGGTCTTTCAGGAGAACTACGTCGCGGCGCTCTCTGAGGCCGATTACGTCGTCGTGGCGAACGTCTTCGACCGCCGGAAGGCGAGCGAGAAAGGCCGCCTGCTCGACACGGACGAACTC
>JBOGOY010000257.1:0-6045 GCA_050748185.1 Pyrinomonadaceae bacterium | reverse complement strand
GATCTCCCGTCGAGAAGAACCACAATAAGCGCGGGCGGTTGTTGCGAAGGGTACAAACATAAACAAGGCCCGGAATCGCTGACCCGCCCGTCTGTATGCTCATCGACAAGATGGCTTCTTCCAATCCATCTCCTGTGACATCCCCATACGAGACGAGTTGGAGGTACACGCCCATTTCATCAACATGCCCTTTCTCGTCATGTGCTGCGGGGAGCTTACCGGCTTTGAGCGTGAACGTTTTCCTAGAGTTTGCGGGATCGATAAGATCGGCAGTCCAAGGGTAAGTGAAGTTCGCGAAATCAACACGTCGGATGTCAGTTCGCTGAGAGTAAACCGGCGAGCGAAGAAGCAACGCGACGACTAAGATCGCCATCAGGCGCGAGAGTTTAGCCAAAAGTGGAAACTCAATCTCCTCTAGCATCGGGCGCCACCTTCACTCCGATTCCGCCCCGTTCTCTGTTATCAGTCTGAGGCGGAGCCTATTGATGCGCCGCTCGTCCGAGTCTAAGACTTCGACTTCGAGCCCGCGGAGAGAAAAGTTGGTGCCGGGCTGGGGCACGCGGCCGAGTTCGTTGATGACGAGGCCGGCGATGGTGGTGAAGTCGTCGTCCTCGATCTCGAAGTCGAAAAGCCGCTCGATCTTGCCGACCTCGGTCGAGCCGAGGACTTCGTAGTAGCCGTCATCGCCCTCGACGATCTCGACGACCTCTTCGCTGCCGGTGTCCTCGTCTTCGATCTCGCCGACGATCTCTTCGAGGATGTCTTCGACGGTGACGAGCCCCGCCACGCCGCCGTATTCGTCAATGACCATCGCCAGTTGCGCGTGCGACTTCTGCATCTCTTCCAGCAACTCGGCGACGGGCTTGGTCGTCGGCACGAAATAGACGGGTCTCAGCAGCGGCTGGATCGGTTCGTCCTCGCGCCCGTCCGCCCAGCACTGCAACAAATCGCGGACGTAGATTAATCCTTCGATGTGGTCGATCTGGTCCCGGTATACGGGCAGGCGCGAATACTTCGAGTCGAGGATCAGGTCGCGCACCTCGCGCACGGTCGAGGCCAAAGGCACGGCGACGATCTCCGTGCGCGGCGTCATCACCTCGTTGACGCGCGTGTCGCCAAACTCGATGATCGAGTGGATGAGTTCGCCCTCCTCCTCCTCGATAATGCCTTCTTCCTCGCCCACGTCGATGAGCGCCTGCAGGTGATCGCCGTTGCTGTCGCCGTCAGCCTCGGCCTCCTGACTTTCGGGTTGCGCCTCCCCTCCCCCGCCGCCGCTGCGCCGCGATCGCTCGAACGAGCGATGCCACGTAAAGGCGACGAGCGAGAGCGGGCGATACACGGGCCGCAGCAGCGGCAGCAGCGCGAGCAGCGTCGTTTCGGCGCGGCGCGAGGCGAAGAGGCGCGGGATCACTTGCCGCGCCAGCGCGGTCACGGCGAGCCCGGCGGCGACGGCGAGCAGAAGCGAGCCGGCATGAGAAAACGCCTCGCCCCCCGGCGAGCGGTCAAGCACGCGAGACGTGACGGAGGTAATGATGACCGAGATCGCGACGACGAGGACGAGGATGGCGACTGTCAACGTGAAGCGGAAGCGGGTGCGATTTTCGAGAATCTCGTTCAGGAAGTTGGTGACGGGCGTCGGCGATTCGCCCTCAGCCTCGCTGATCAGGCGGCGCAGTCCGACATCACTCAACTCTCCGAACGCCGTGTCGATCAGCGAGAAGAAGGTCAGCAAGATTAACAGCAGAGCCGCGATGCCTATCTCAATTTCCATAGTAGTCAGTAGCCAGTAGCCAGTAGCCAGTAGGAAAGCGTTTGCATGCGGCGCAACATTCAGCGACCTTAAAGGGCCGCGAACCTTAGCCGCCCGGCAACTACTGACTACTGACCACTAACTACTTTGCCCATTATATTCCAAGCCGGCGGCGCAGGCGGAGTTCGAGGGCGTTCATTTCTCCGCCGTCAATCTCGTGGTCGTGACCGCGGAGGTGGAGCAACCCGTGGAGGATGAGTTGTTCGATCTCGTTCTTAAACGTCAACCCGTTTTCGGCGGCCTGCTTCTCAGCGCGCTCGACCGAGATCACGACATCGCCCAGCGTCGCGGCGTCGTCCGTCAACCCGAACTCGTTTTCGCCCGTGGGGAATGAAAGCACGTCGGTCGTCCCGCGCTTCCCGCGGTAGTTCCGGTTCAACTCGCGCATCCGGCGATCCGACACAAAGGCGATCGTCACCCCGCGCCCCTTGACGCCGATACTTTTGAGCGCCCGAGCCGTGTACTTCTCCCAGCCCGCCGGGTCCAGTTCGCGCCGCCGCTGCCTGTTCACGACTTCAATCATACGCAACAAGTGATAGGTGGCAGATGAAAACAGGAAACCGACTCGTCACTCGCCACCTGCCGCTGTTTTAGAATTACTCGTCTGCGCCTCGTAAGCCTTGATGATCATCTGGACGAGGCGGTGGCGGACAACGTCCTTGTCGCTGAAATAGACGAACTCGATGCCTTCGATCTTAGAGAGGATGCGCTCGGCCTCGACGAGGCCGCTGCGCTTGCCGGCGGGGAGATCGATCTGCGTCACGTCGCCCGTGACGACTGCTTTTGAGCCGAAGCCGATCCGCGTCAGCGCCATCTTCATCTGCTCGCTCGTCGTGTTCTGCGCCTCGTCGAGGATGACGAAGGCATCTGCCAGCGTGTTGTGAGTCAGGATGAAATCGTCGGTGACGTACAGCGAATCAGCGGCTGCAACGCTGATGCATTGCGTTTCCTGAACCCCGACGGATTCAATGTTTCTAATAAAACGCATTGGACGCCCACCACCACCACCGTGCTGACGATAGATGTCGGCTTTGCGCGCGAGGCGAAACGGTTTTAAATCGTGCGGCAAGCGAATGTCTATGACAAAGGAATCGTTGCGATAGGGAATTTCTCGGCCACGGGCAAAACCCGGCTGGCGTCCCTCAGCTTTGCGTCTGCGCCAATACGCCACGCCGCCAAGCGAGCGCACGAGAAAGAGCACATCATCTTTGAGGCGCTCTGAGACGGTTGTGTATTGAACTCGACACGTTCGGTCTGCTTGGGTGACCGGCCCGCCGTCGGTGTCCAATAAACCTTGCAGAACTGCCAGACGAACTTCAGGGCTGTTATACAAATAGTTTTCGGGAACGAATTTCGTCGCCGGGTATGTTCCGGCTAATTCCAATTCGCGCAGTGCTTGAGAAAGTGGGTTGCGAATGATAATTCCGCCGTGTCCCGCTGCGGGATTGGTAATGACATAGTCAATACCAGACTTACGTCGAAACGAAAGATTCATGTCGGCGAGGGACAGTTTCAGCGAGGACACTAACTCCACGTCGGAGGTCGTGAAGCTTGGCGAAGTTTTATCCGTGATGCAACCGTCGCCGAGCAATAGACCTAGCGAATACGGCTCGACCGGAACTTCTCGATGAGGCCACGCCACCGGCGAAGAAAGCAACGGCAATTCATAGCGGTATTGATGATGGCGTCTGAAATTACCAATCATCTCTTGAGTTTCTAATAAACGCGCAGACTTACCCCGGCGCTTATCTTCCATCGTGCTGACTGCCCAGAGATGTTCGGCACATGCCAGAGTGCTTGAGCCATCGGTCATCGTCAGGCGATAGACTAGCTTCTCGCCTTGAGGAAAGACGCCTAACACTTTAGTCGGCTGTCCGTCAGAGGCAATAACCAAATCGCCAGAGTGTAAGTCGCCCATTCGACGCCAGCCTGTCGGAGTCAAAACGCGGCTGTGCAAAGGTTGCGCTCGCCCCCTCATGAAGGCTAGCGGCGCGACTTCGATGATGCGCTTTTCCAGCATCTTGGTGACGCGCTCGGCCTCGATCAGATCGAACAGCGCGTCGTAGAGCGGGCGCAGGTAAGGATCGACCTTCTCCTGCAAGTCGCCCGGCAAGAATCCGAGTCGCTCGCCGGCCTCGACCGCCGGCCGGGCCAGCACGATGCGACTGACCTGTTTCTGCATCAGCGCCTGCACGGCCATCGCCACCGCCAAATACGACTTTCCTGTACCAGCCGGACCGATGCCAAAAACGATGTCGTTGTTTTGAATAGCTTCGATGTAGCGGCGTTGGTTGGCCGACTTGGGCGCAACCTGCTTTTTGCCGGCGGGGTTGAAGCGGGCTTTCGTGAAGTAGTCGCGCAAAGAGTAGGCGCGGTCTTCGGCGATCTGGGCGAAGGCTTCGCGCAATTCGCGATCGGTGAAAGTCTTGCCCTCGGCGAAAAGTTGGGAAAAGTCTTCGAGGATGCGCTCGACGGTCTCGACGTCTTTGGGATCGCCGTCAACCGTCAGATCTTGGCCGCGCGCGTTGACGCGCACATCGAGCAGTGACTCCAGATGTTTGATGTTCTGGTCGTGGACGCCGAACAGCGTCTCAATCCCTCTTGGCGGAAGCTCAATTTTTTTCAAGCGTGAAGCACTATCTCCTTATCGCGGTTAAGGGCGGCAGGCCACGTGGGGTGACGGGGTTTGAATAGGCTAGTCGAGTCTCTCATGTCAGGCCTCAAACGCTACTACACGGCCGCCACAGTGTCAACGAAGTTGCCCACGGCCCGACGCCGTGCCTTGACACCCCCATGCACGATACTTATACTCTGCCCTTTGCCCGAGGGCGATGATTCCTCTCTGTGGCAATCGGACTAAATTTTAGACGTACTAAGGCGGAACCGAGTTTCGCCGCCCGACGGAGACCGAAGCAATGCCGAATCACAAATCAGCCGAAAAGCGGATGCGCCAGAACGAGCGCCGCCGCCTGATCAACCGCGGCAACCGCACGCGAATGCGTTCACAGGTCAAGAAGCTGCGCGCCGCGCTCACCGCCGGGGACGCGGGGGCGCTCCAAGCGCTGCTGCCGGAGACGATCTCAATGCTCGACAAGTCAGTGCAGAAGGGCGTGATTCACCGCAACACGGCGGCGCGCTACAAGTCGCGCCTGACCACCCGCGTCAATCAGGCCGTGACCTCCGGCCCGAAATAAGACTTCACTGAATTTAGCTTCCTGCGACGGCTGGGCGGATTGAACCATGTTCGATCCGCCCAGCCGCTTTTTTATACTCGCTTCCCGGCGGGCCGAGTACACGCTGGACTTTGTGAGGCATTGACGATGGAAAGACAATCTTCAATCCACGTTCCGTACCGAGACGAACGCGACATCGAGACAGTCGTGCGAAGGTTCGAGGCATGCGACTTCGCACCGACAGAGTTCACGCACGGCGCGCACTTAACGGTAGCGCTCTGGTACCTCGCGCGCCTGCCGTCAGAGGCGGCGGCCGGGCGGATGCGCGAAGGGCTGCGGCGGTTCCTCGCTCACCACGGTCTCGCGACGGGCTACCACGAGACGATCACACTCTTCTGGCTCAAACTCGTGCGCCGGTTCCTCGACGGGCAGGCAGACGGGCGGGCATTGACGGACATCACGAATGAAATGCTCGCGACCTGTAGCGATTCCAAGTTGCTGTTTGAGTATTACAGTCGGGAGTTGGTCCAGAGCGAGAGGGCGGTGAGCGAGTGGATCGAGCCGGACCTTAAATCACTGAAGGATGCTTGGGGCTGAGTTGAGACGCATGATTTCACCGCTGAGGCGCAGAGAGTTCGCAGAGGGGCACAGAGAAGTATGAATTTGAAAACTCAACTTTGAGTTCACAATTTTAGCACTTAGCTCCGCGCTTGCTCCGCGTCTCTGCGGTGAACGTGTCTTCGCAGTGATTCCCCTCCGAGAGCTGCTCATCCGACCAGTTCACAGACAAGTATTTCAAGTTGCAGGCGCGGCGTGGCGCGCGAGGTCTTGATGGCGAGATCGGCTGCGGCGATGCGTCGAAGGCGGCGTGCGAGTTCCCCGGCGTCGGCGCGGCGGGCGGTGGCGAGAAAGTCTTCGCGCTTGCTGAACGGCATGGGGACCAGACGGAAGACTTCCTCCTTCGGCCGCCCGGCCGACATCAGTTCTTTGGCGACGGCGAGCCGGTGATAATTGCTGGCGATGAGACCGATGAGCATCACGGGCTCCGCGCCGTCGTCGAGC
>JBOGOY010000256.1:0-6051 GCA_050748185.1 Pyrinomonadaceae bacterium | reverse complement strand
CTTCGAGATCGTGGGCCTTCAAGGCCGCGCGCATCACTTCGCCCGCGCGCTGGCGCACGAGCAGCGAAACCAGCCCGCCCTCGCCCAAGAGCGAGCCGAGCGCGCGCATTACCGCCGGCACGTCCGGCACGTATTCAAGCACGTTATGACACGCGGCCAACGCGAACGAGCGCGGCGCGAAATGCCGGGCCGCGCCGGCCGCGTCCGTTTGATGAAAGCTAAGGCGGTCGAATGCTCCGGCCTCCTGCCGGGCCGCTTCCCCGGCGATGGCGAGCATCGCGGCCGATGGATCGACCAGCGCGACCTCGTGGCCCAGCCCCGCCAACCGCACCGAGAGCGCGCCCGTGCCGCCACCCAGATCGAGCGCACGCGGGATTGGTCCCCCTGTGGTCCGCGCACCCTCAATTTCCACGCCGCCAGACACGAACACCCGCAGATTCTCCCACGCGAGATCGAGCCGCAGGCGGCCTTCGACCGTCTTCAGGTAAGCGGCGTAAGCGTCCGCATCCGTCTCAAAGCGATCTTCGACGTTCATCGAGTTGACGTACTCACCATCACGCAACGTTGGTACGATGCGTCAGAATAAACCCACGAAGGGCACGAATAGAAAATGATGAATGATGAATGAACCGAAGTAGCCAGTAACCAGTAGCCAGTAGGGATTGACTCCGCCGGTCGTTTGGTCACGGCCCCCGATCCGCCTTGCCCGTCGGAAGCTGGTTCTCCTGACTACTGACTACTGGCTACTGCTTCGATCCTTCATCATTCCGCATTCATCATTTCCCATTCGTACCCTTCGTGGCTAACTTCTACCGGCACGCCAAGCTCGTCAAGGCTAATCTTGAGCGCTCATCTGATGACGATTGACTGGTCCCCGCGTTCGCGTGCGCGCCCGATGACGGCGGCGTCCGGGTAAGTCTCGCGCAGCCGCGCGAGCAACTTCGCGGCGCGCTCTTCGGCGAGCGAGATCAGCAGGCCGCCGGCCGTCTGCGGGTCGAACAGCAGGCTCACGAGCGAGGGGGCGAGTTCGCCGCCGATGTGAATGTCTTCCCCGACGTAGCGGCGGTTCGACTTGTCCCCGCTCGTCAGCAATCCCTGCTCGGCCAACGCAAGCGCGCCGGGAATCAGCGGCACGCGCGCCGCTTCGATCTCAAGCGTGACGTTGCTTGCCCGGGCCACTTCCCACGAGTGGCCGAGCAGCGCAAAGCCGGTGATGTCGGTCGCGGCGTGTGCCCCGTGCTCGCACATCAGCCGCGCCGCCTCGCGCCCGGCGAGGAGCATCGTGTCGAGCGAAGCCTGCGCGGTCGCGTCGTCCGCCTTGCCGAACTTGATGCCGGTCGAGACGACGCCGGTGCCGATTGGTTTTGTCAGAATCAGCGCATCGCCAGCCTGCGCGCCGCGGTTGGTGACAATTCTTTTTGGATCGATGATTCCGGTGACGGCGTAACCGAACATGATCTGCGGGTCGTCTACGCTGTGGCCGCCGACGAGCGCGACGCCGTGCTCGGTCAGCACGTCCAAGCCGCCGCGCATGATGTCGCCTAAGATCGAGAAGTCGAGCCCCTTCTTCGGAAAGCAGGTGACGGCGAGCGCGGTAATTGGCGTGCCACCCATCGCCCACACATCGTTGATCGAGTTCAAGGCGGAGATGCGCCCGTAGTTGTAGGGGTCGTCCACGATGGGCGTGAAGAAGTCCACGGTCTGGACCAGCGCGAGGTCTTCGCGCAGCAGATACACGCCGGCGTCGTCCGCCGTCTCGATGCCGACCAGCAGATTCGGGTGTTTCGGGATGTGCAGTTGGCCCAGCACGTGGGCCAGTTCGCTCGGCGCGAGTTTCGCCGCTCAACCGGCGCAGGAAACCATTTCAGTCAGTCGCATAAATGTTCCTCGATTGTCGTTTGAAGAGCACGCTGCTCCAACGTGTCACTGGCGTATCACCGGCATTATAGCTGTTTGTTCGGCGGAAGACATTTAACCGCCAAGAGCACAAAGGACGCGAAGAATTGAGCGATCTTCCTCCAATCTCTTTGCCTCCCTTCTCTGCGCCCTTTGCGGTTGAGTGCCTTTTCATCTTTCGCTGACCACCGCCTGCGCGATGAGAAAGCAGTTTGGAAGGAGGCTGGAAAATCACACGTACTAGCCCGCGTCAGTGCAACCTCACCGCCCGCCGCCCGCAACCAAGAGTCAATACCACAAGAGCGGGCGCTCGCCACGGCCCGCGTTCAGAAAATCTCAACGGCCCGCGTGTAACTTTTCCGCCGCGCGCGGTAATTAGTCTGTGGCAGCGGATCGTTGCCGCGGGGAAGCGGGCAGGTCGATCTTGCCGGACGAGCGAACAGACGAGGGGCTGCTGGAGAGCGCGCGTGGTGGCGACGAGCGGGCGTTTCTCATGCTCTACGAGCGGCACCGGGCGGGCGTCTACCGCTTCGCTTACCGCCTGCTCAACTCGGCCGAACTGGCCGAGGACGTGACACACGACTGTTTCCTCAGTCTCCTGAAACAGCCCGAACGTTTCGACGCGGCACGAGGCACGCTGCTCCGCACGTACCTCTACGCGGCGGCGCGCAACCTCGCTTTGAAACAGTTCCGGCGGCAGGGCGGCGAGACTCCGCTCGACGAGACGACGCCGGAGCCGCGCGCGGAGGAGTCGGGTCAGCCCTTGCGCCAGTTGCTCGCGGCGGAATTGCGCGACGCGGTGCGGGGCGCGATCGAGTCGTTGCCGCCATTGCAGCGCGAGGCGATCATTCTGTTCGAGTACGAAGAGTTGTCGCTCGCTGAGGTGGCGCAGGTGGTCTGCGCCGACGTGAACACCGTCAAGGCGCGTCTGTGGCGGGCGCGCGAGGGATTGCGCCGCGCTTTGGCCCCTTACCTGTCAGGGTCGCCGGAGAAGAAGCGTTGAAGGATTGGCCGCAACAACCGGAAGAGTTTGCACCCGACGAGCCCAACGGCGACGGCGCGGGTGGGCCGGCATTGGTCCCCACGTCGGGCAGGGAAGGCGACGCGCATTTAGAGACGGCGTGCGACGACGCGCTTAGTCTGCTGCTCGCCGAGTGGTCCCCGCCGTTGTCGGCCGCGCGGCCGACGGAGTCTCTCAAGTTTCGTCTCATCAATTCATTTCGCCTGCACACATGCGGCGAGGAGGGAAGTATGAACCAGTGTCCCAAGTGCCGCCGCGAGTTCGCGCCCCAATTCAGGTTCTGCCCGGTGGACGGGTTGCCGCTCGCGCCGGAGTTGTACGTCCACGAACCCGAACTGCTCCCCGAAATCGAGCCGGAGTTTGAAGGGCTGATCGTGGATGACGATGAACTTTCGGCTTACGCCGGCGCGGGCGGCTCGAACGGGCGCGGCGCGACAAACGGGCACGCGAGGAAATATAAAACTGCGCGCTCGCATGGCCCAGTCGTCTCGCCCCGCGCTGGCGAGTACCGCCTGACGTTTCTCGAAGACGCGGGGCTGTTCGCGCGCCTCTCCGCCGAGTTGGGCGAGGTAACGCACGAGTCGCAGTTGACGTGGCCCGAGTTGAAGCGCGATCCGCGAGGCTTTGTGCGGCGCGGCATGGTCGCCTACGGGCGCGCGCTCCGCCGGTTCTTCGCACAGCCGAACATGGCTTACGGGACAATGGCCGGGCTGGCGTTCGTCCTGACGATCTTCGTCGCGGCGGCCGTCGTCGGACGTTTCGGCACATCGGATGACGAGTTGGCAGCCGACCGCGTGAGTGAGGATTACGTCCTCAAACAATGGGTCACGCCCGTGCCCGAAGCAGAGCGTCCTAAAGAGGGTGCGGCCGGCATCGGCGGCAAGGACGATGGCGGCGGCTCCGGCCAGACGAAGGAGAAGCCGGGCGGCGGTGGTGGTGGCGGCAACCGAGAGCCGAAACCGCATAGCCACGGCAAACTGCCGACCGCGACACTGCTGCCGACAATTAACGCGCCTGATCCGAAGCCGCCAACAATCAAGAATCCCTCGCTGCTCGTCCCCGAGACGATTCGGGTCGATCCCTTACTCGCGCAATCCGACCCGCGGCCTCTCCCCGTCGGCGATCCGAAGTCCAGTGCGACGGAACTATCGTCGGGGCCGGGAGAAGGCGGCGGGATGGGTGATCTGCGGGGCGCGGGCATCGGTCCCGGCGACGGTGACGGCTACGGACGCGGCAATGAGTTCAACACCGGCGGTGAGGATAGGCGGATCGGATGCTGCGGGCCGGGTGGCAACCGAGCAGGCAACGGGGTCGAAAACCGACCTTTGAAAACCAGCGAGGTGACGCGACGGGCGCAGATTCTCGCGAAGCCCGAGCCGCAGTACACGGAAGCAGCGCGCAAGAATAGTGTCACCGGCGAGGTCACACTGCGCGTCGTGTTGTCGTCGAGCGGGCAGGTGACGGGTATTACCCCGATCAAGCGGCTGCCAGACGGGCTGACCGAGAAGGCGATTGCCGCGGCCCGCCAGATCAGATTCACACCCGCCGAGAAAGACGGTCAACCCGTCTCGCAGTACGCGACGATCGTTTACAACTTCAACATCTACTGAGCCAAGGCACAAGGTAAAAAGGCAAAAGGCAAAAGTGTTGGCAGCGCCCCTGCCTTCACTTTGCCTTTTGCCTTTTTACTTTTGCCTTTTGAATTTATACTCGCCCGCCATGAGCGACACATCTTCCCCCTCCCGCACCATCGTCTGTTTCGCCAGCTACTTCAAAGGCGTGGACTTCATCCGCGAGTGCAAGTCGCAGGGGTGGCGCGTCGTCGTCGTCACGAAAGAGAAGCGTCACGAAGAACCGTGGCCGCACGACGCGATCGCGGAGTTTTACGCGCTGCCCAATGACGCCACGCCCGAGCACTTCGTCGGGGCGGCGGCCGAGGCGGGGCGGCGGCACAAGGTCGCGCGGGTGGTAGCGCTGGAAGAATTCGACGTGATGACGGCGGGGCTGGCGCGCGAACACCTGCGCGTGCCGGGGATGACGGGTTCAGAGTCGCGCATCTTTCGCGACAAGCTCGCAATGCGCGACACGGCGCGGCGCGCCGGCGTCCGCGTCCCCGATTTCGTCCACGCGCTCAACTATCAGGAGATCGGCGAGTTTATGGAGCGGGTGCCCGCGCCGTGGGTCTTAAAGCCGCGCACGGACGTATCGGCTATCGGCATCAGAAAGTGTGAAGAGGCGGAGCAGGTGTGGCGCGCCGTGGACGAACTCGACGAGCGCGAGCGCCCGCACGAGCGCGCGCCGTTCCACCTGATCGAGCATTACGTGCCGGGCGAAGTCTTCCACGTGGATTCACTGGTGTACGGCGGCGAGGTGCTGTTCGCGGGCGTCAACCGCTATGGCCGCCCGCCGCTGAACGTGGCGCACGACGGGGGCGTCTACCTCTCGCATACCATCGGGTACGATGCGGAAGAGCGTTTCGAGTTGCTGGAGATCAACCAGCAAGTGATTGCGGGCCTCGGCCTGTCGCAGGGCGCGACGCACGCCGAGTTCATCAGGGGCGGGACAAACGGGCAACTCTATTTTCTGGAGATCGCGGCGCGCGTCGGCGGAGCCTACATCGCCGAGACTTTGGAAGCCGCGTCGGGCCTCAACATCTGGCGCGAGTGGGCGAAGATCGAACTGTCGGACGGGGAACACCCTTACCACTTGCCTACGCCGCGCCGCGACCACGCCGGCATCGCCCTCTCGCTCGCCCGGCAGGAGTGGCCCGACACGTCCGGCTTCGACGAGCCCGAGATCGCCTACCGCGTCAGCAAACGCCATCACGTCGGCCTCATCGTCAACTCGCCCGACGCGCGCCGTGTCGAAACGTTGCTGGACCACTTCGCCGTGCGCTTCGTCGCGGAGTTCAGCGCCGTCGCGCCGCCGCGCGAGCGGCCGGAATAAAGAAAGTTATAAGTAAAAAGGCAAAAGTGAAGATCGCGTGTCTTCACTTTTACCTTTTGCCTTTTTACCGATGTTACGCAGTGGCAGGTTGATGATGACGATGCGGCGAGTCCGCGACAGCGGACGGCCAGAGTACAGCCCCGGACTCCGCTCTCGCTCCACACGGGGCTGTACTCTGGCCGTCCGCT
>JBOGOY010000255.1:0-6065 GCA_050748185.1 Pyrinomonadaceae bacterium | reverse complement strand
CGTTCGATCCGGCCTCGGACGGCGAGCCCACATGGATGTCGCTCTTCGAGTGCCTGCCGCCGCCGGCGGGGATGGTCGCTTGGTACCCGGGCGACGGGAACGCCGACGACCTCGTCGGCGTCAACAACGGCACGCTGCAAAACGGCGCCACGTTTGCTCCCGGCAAAGTCGGGCAGGCATTCAGTTTTGACGGGGTGGACGACTTCGTCTCGTTCGGCAACACGGTGGGCAACTTCGGCGCCAACGATTTCTCGGTTGACTTCTGGATGAATACAACCTCAACCCGCGTAGAGGAGGTCTTGGGCAATCGCACTGATTGCAGCAACGGCAATTTCTTGAGCGTCCGCAAGCAGGCGGGGGGGAAACTGTCCATTGAAGTGGATAACTTCGGAAGCGGTTACATCCCGCTTAATTCCAACGTCAACGTCAGCGACGGCGCATACCACCACATCGCGATCGTGCGGCAGGGAACGAATCTTTCACTCTATATTGATGGCTCGCTCGACATCTCTCAGACCGCCGCCGACGGCGTCGTTGCCGACATCAACAACAGCAACGACTTCATCGCCGGGAGTGGTAGCTGCGGAGCATTCGGCCAAGCTAATTTCTCAGGGCAACTCGACGAAATCGAAATCTTCAACCGTGCCCTTTCGCAGGCTGAGCTCAGAGACATCTTCGAGGCCCGCGGCGCCGGCAAGTGCAAACCCGAGGGCACCCTCGTCGTCACTAACACCAACGACAGTGGCCCCGGTAGCTTGCGCCAAGCGATGCTCGCCGCCAACGCGAGCGCCGGGCTTCAGACCATCACCTTCAACATCCCCGGTGAGGTTGTCGGGCAGATCAACCCGCAGACCCCCCTGCCGGTGATCACCGAGGCGGTCTTAATCGACGGCTACACGCAGCCGCGGACCAATCCCGACACGGGCGGACCCGGCGCGTACAACGCCGTGTTGAGGATCCGTGTGGACGGCGAGACCGCGAGCGCCGGCCACGGCTTCGAGATCGCCGCCGGCGGCACGACCATCCGCGGCCTGATCCTCACGACGTTTGCGGGCGACGCCGTTCACGTCCGCGCCGGCGCACCCGGCAACCAGATCGTCGGCAATCATATCGGCGTCTCCGACGAGGACGGCTTCCTCTCGTTCGGCAACGGCGGCGACGGCATCGAACTCAACTCGGCCGGCAACTCGGTCGGCGGGACCGATCCCACGTCCGCAAACGTCATCGCGAGCAACACCGCCGGCAGCGGCGTCAGGATTAACGGCACGGAGGCGGCGGGCAACTCGGTGCAGGGCAACTACCTCGGGGTCGAGCCGGTTAATGGTAATTCGCGCCCCAACGGCACGGGCGTTACCGTCAGCAATGCCTCGAACAACACCATCGGCGGGCCATCTGCCGGGGCCGGCAACCGTATCGCCAACAACGCGCACGGCGTCGTCGTCGAAGGCGCGTCGAGCGCCGGCAACCTCGTCTCGCGCAACGCGATTCACGACAACGACAACCTCGGCATCGATCTCGCCAACGGCCTCGGCGGCGACGCAGTGACGGCCAACGACGGCGCGCCCGATGCGGACGCCGGCCCCAACGGCCTGCAAAACTTCCCCGTGCTTTCCGCCGCGACCGGCATGGGCGGGCAGACGCGCGTGCAGGGCACGCTCAACTCGACGCCCGACGCGCCATTCACCGTCGAGTTTTTCTCGAACCTCACTTGTGACCCTCTGGGCAACGGCGAGGGGCGACAATTCCTCGGCTCGACAACGGTTGCGACCGACGGAAACGGCGCGGCCGTTTTCGACGCGATGATGCTCGGGGCGGTGCTTGACGGGGCCGCGGTGACTGCGACCGCTATTTCGGCCGCGGGCGACACCTCGGAGTTTTCGCCATGCGTCACGGCCTCTTCGAGCGATCTCTTCGTCACTAATATGGACGACGCCGGATCGGGATCGCTGCGTCAGGCCATCCTCGACGCGAACGCCACGCCCGGCGTCCAGAACATCATTTTCAGCATTCCCGGCTCGGGCACGCGCATCATTCAACTGAGCGCCGCGTTGCCCGACCTCACCGACCCTGTCGTCATCGACGGCGCGACGCAAGCTGGCTACGTCAATAAGCCGGTCATCGTGCTCACCGGCTTGAACACCAGTATCCCCGCCGGCCTCCGTCTGCTGGCAGGCGCGAGCACGGTGCGCGCCTTGTCGATCGTCAATGGCAGCGGGCACGCCATCACCATCAACGGCCCCGGCGGTAACATCGTCGAAGGTTGTTACCTCGGCATCCCGCCCGAAGCACTCGACGTTAACGGTCTCTCCGGCGACGGCGTCCATATCGACAATTCGACGAATAACACCATTGGTGGCAACGTCGCCACCGCCCGCAACGTCATCTCCAACAACTTCGGGCACGGCGTCCAAATCGTCAACGGCGCGAGCGACAACACTATCAGCGGCAACTATATCGGCACCGACGAAAACGGCCAGTTCGGCGCCGGCAACGGCTTGAACGGCGTGCTCATCGACGAAGCGGCCGACAACACCATCGGGGGGACGGATGCGAGCGCGCGTAACGTCATCTCGGGTAACTTTGCCGGCATCGGCGTCAGCATGTCGGGCGCGGCTGCGACCGGCAACGTCGTGCAGGGCAACTTCATCGGCACGAACGCCGAAGGGACCGCTCCGATTCCCAACACCACCGGCGTCTTCATCGGCGGCGGCGCGAGCAACAACATCGTAGGCGGCACGGATGCCGGCGCGGGCAACCTCATCGCCTTCAACCAAGCCTCGCTCACCGGGGTCGATGTCGTCAGTGGGACTGGCAACGCCATCCTTTCCAATTCGATTTTCTCGAACATGGGGCTGGGGATCGATCTCGGCGCGAACGGAATCACGCCGAACGACGCCGGCGACGCGGACACGGGACCGAACAACCTGCAAAACTTCCCCGTGCTCTCGGCCGCGACCGTGATGAGCGGGCAGACGCGCATTCAGGGCACGCTCGATTCGACGCCCGACACGACCTTCATTGTTCAGTTCTTCTCCAGTCAGGGGTGCGACCCTTCGGGCAACGGTCAGGGCGAAAAATTCCTCGGCTCGACCGTCTCGACGACCGACGCGGGCGGCAATGCGTCGATCGACGCGATGATGCTGGGCGCGGTGGTTAACGGCGAGATCATCACCGCCACCGCGACTGATTCCGGCAACAACACTTCGGAATTCGCGCCCTGCGTCGCGGCGATTTCCTCGGACCTTCCCGTCACCAACACGAACGACGGCGGCCCCGGTAGCTTGCGCCAAGCCATCCTCGACTCGAACGCGCAACCGGGTTCCCAGACGATCGTCTTTAACCTCTCCGGGCAGGGCGTGCAGACCATCACGCCGCTGACCCCTCTGCCCGAGATCACTGACCCGTTGGTGATTAACGGCTACACGCAGCCCGGCGCGAGCCCGAACACACAAGCCGTCGGAAATGACGCCGTGCTGCTCGTCGAACTGAATGCGTCGAACATTCCGTTCGGCGAGAGCGCGCTGACGATCAGCGCGGGCGGTTCGGTCTTGGACGGCCTCGTCATCAACGGCTCGGGCGGCAACGCCATCCTGCTCCAAACCAACGGCGGTAACACAATCTCCGGCAGCTTCATTGGGACCAACCCGGCCGGCGACGCGGCCGTCCCAAACGCCGGCGTCGGCGTTCGGATCAGCGGCGGCAGCGGCAACAATATCATCGGGGGCACGATGCCAGACGACCGCAACGTCATCTCCGGCAACGGGCAGGACGGCGTCCAGATTTCTTTCAGCGGCGCTGAGAATAATTTAATTCAGGGCAACTACATCGGCACGAACGCCGGTGGCGACAGTGACCTCGGCAACGGTGGTCGCGGCATCACGATTTCCAGTGCGGCGAACAACACGGTCGGCGGTAACGGCGGCGGAAACTTGATCTCCGGCAATGATGCGGGCGGCGTGCGTCTGGACCAACCGGGCGCGAACGGCAACGAGGTCATCGGCAACTTGATCGGGACCAACGCCACGAGCGACGGGCCGCTCGGCAACGGCAGCCACGGCGTACACATGTTCGAGGCGTCTGGCAACACCATCGGGGGCATCTCGGGTGCGTTCGAGAACGTCATCGCCTTCAACGCCGGCAACGGCGTCACCATCGAATCGAGCGGCGGCGGCAACGCCATCCGCTCCAACGCGATTTACGACAACACGGGGCTCGGTATCGACCTCGGCAACGACGGCCCCACCGCCAACGATTTGGGCGACGCGGATGCGGGTCCGAACGGCCGGCAGAATTTTCCCGTCCTGACCTCCGTCACTTCGGCGGGCGCGACGACGACCATCGCGGGCACGATCGACAGCGCGTCCAATACCGCCTACATCATCCAGTTCTTCGCCAACCCGGCTTGCGACTCTTCGGGCAACGGCGAGGGGCGCGCGTTCCTCGGCTCGACGGTGACGACCACCGACGCGAACGGCAACGCCGCGTTCAATGCGACACTCGACGCCACGGTGATCGGCGGCCAATTCGTCACCGCCACCGCCACCGATTCGTCCGACAACACTTCGGAATTCTCCGGCTGCCAGCAACTACCGGGCGTCGTCTCTTGGATCAATCCGGCTGGCGGCAACTGGAATAATGCGGCCCACTGGCAGGACGACGCAGGCCAGAACCGCGTGCCCGGTTCGGCCGATCACGTGGTCATCACGCTCGATGGTACCTACACCGTCACGCTCGACATCGATTCCACTGTCGCCAGCCTCAACGTCGGCGCGCCGAGTGGCACACAGACGTTCGTTACCGACGGGCGCACCCTGACGCTTAACGGCGCGAGCGTCGTCAACACAAACGGCGTCATCAATCACAGCGGCGGCGCCCTGCATGTCCTCAACACGCTCGACGTGAGCGGTGCGATCAACTGGACCGGCGGTACTTGGCAGGGCGCAGGCTCGACGACGTTCGCCGCTGGCGCGACACTCGACATTGCGGGCAGCGGCGACCGCGTGCTCTCCGGCCACACCATCAACAACTCCGGCACGATCAACTGGACGGGCGCGGGCAATATCCGTTTAGACTTCGGCCCGGTCATCAACAACCTCGCGGGCGCGACGTTCGACGCTCGGACTGACGCCTCTCTGTTCACGCCCGGCGGCGCGGGCAACTCGACCTTCAACAACGCTGGGTTACTCCGCAAGTCCGCCGGCGCGGGCACGACCTCCATCAACAGCGCGCAAGGCCCGGCCTTCACCAATACCGGCACGGTTGAGATTCAGACCGGCACACTGGCCTTCAGCCACAGCTTCACGCAGACCGCCGGCTCGACCTTCCTGAACGGCGGGCGACTGGCAGGCACGACGTTCGACTTACAGGGCGGCGAACTGCTCGGCTCCGGCACGATCACGGCCAACGTCAACAACACCGGAGCCACTGTCCGGCCCGGAACCTCCCCCGGCGTTCTCAACCTCACAGGCAACTACACGCAAGGCGCTGCGGCGACGCTCGACATCGAAATCGGCGGCCCCGCGGCCGGCACGCAGTTCGATCAACTCGTCATCAACGGCGCGGCGGCGTTCGGCGGCACGCTCAACGTTAACTTGATCGACGGCTACGACCCACCCAATGGGACCAGTTTCCAACTCGTCACCTACGGTTCGCGCACCGGTACGTTTGCAGCCCTCAACGGCCCGTTCAGCCCCAACTACAACGCGAACAGTCTCGACGTGATGCGTACCGGCGGAAGTGACAACATTATCGTCACCAACACCAACGACATCGGCGCGGGCTCGCTCCGCCAAGCGCTCCTCGACTCAAACAGCGCCGCCGGCACGCAGACCATCACCTTTAACATCCGCGGCGCGGGCGTACAGACGATTGCGCCGACTTCGCCGCTACCGGCACTCACCGACCCTGTGATCATCGACGGCTACACGCAGCCCGGCGCGTCACCCAACTTGTCGGCGCAAGGTAGCGACGCCGTACTCCTGATCGAACTGAGCGGCCCCGGCGGCGCGGGCGACGGGTTGGAGATTCGCGGCGGTAACAGCGTGGTGCGGGGGTTAGTCATCAAC
>JBOGOY010000254.1:0-6069 GCA_050748185.1 Pyrinomonadaceae bacterium | reverse complement strand
GCCTCGTCTACCGACTTGTGCTGCGCGGCATAGACGCCGACGATGTTGCGCGCGATCTGCGCGGGCGCGCCGGAGGAGGTGGTAACGGCGCCGCCCTCCGCGAGAAAGCGCCGCATCGACGCCAGCGCCTCGTTCCGCTGATCGGCGAGGTTGTAGAGCATTCCGAGGTAGAAGACATCGATCCCCTTGAGGTCTGCGCGCGCCGCGAGTTGCGCCGCGTAGCCGGCGGCCAGCTTGCGCTGCTCTTTCCCCGTCTTCTCAGACGCCTCCTCGTCAAACACCTTCCCCTGCGCGCGCAATTCCTGCTGCCGCTGCCTCGGGTAGTTGTTGACTTCCTGATACAGCGCGGCGGGCGTACTGCTGCGCCCCGTCTCCTGCGCCAGCGCGCCGAGCGCCGGAAGCACGCCAAAGATTGCCAGCGCAAGCAGACAGCGGATCGAGTTTGTCATAAAGGAACCTCCGATGATTTTAAGGTTGCACGACGGGCAGTTCATGAGTGATAGGTAAATAGTGACAGGTGACGAAAGCAGGCAAACTTATTTCCTGTCACTTGTCACCCGTTACTTCGGGCGCACCGTCTCAGTCAAAGGGTTCAAGCGAACATGGCGGTCGAGGGCCAGCGCCAATCCCATGATGAGGTAGAAAACCATTGCCACTTCGGAATCGCCGAGATTGTAATGAACCAGCCCGCTCGTGAAAAAGCCGGCCGCGCCGCCCAGTGCGCCGAGGGCGAGGCCGCGGCCCGCCCAGTCGAGCCCCTGCTGCCGCGCGAGTCGCCACAGCATTCGGGCGTAGAGGAAAAGCAGCGCGAGCCACGCGAGCAGCGCCGGCACGCCTCGCTCGAACGCCAGTTGCAAGGGCGTCGAGTGCAGATGGCCGACCGGTAGGCGGCCCCCGTCGAACATGCCCCATTCACGCCAGCGCCGCTTGAGTGTGTCCATCCCGACGCCGACGAGCAGGTGGCGCGGCTTTGACAAGAGGATGTCGAAGCCCTCTCGGTAAACCGTCATGCGCCAAGTGGTCGAGCCGTCTTTGCGGTCGAAGAAACCGACCTGCCGCTTTTGCTGCAACACGTACAATCCCGCGGGGACGACGAGCAGCACGCCGAGCGCGACCAAGAGCGCCACGCGCCGGCTCCACGCGCCGACGAGCGCGATCAAAACGGCGGAGACGAGGAACGAAGCCCACGAAGCGCGCGTCACCGTCAGCAACAGCGCGACGCCTAAGCCTGCGACCACCGCCCCGAACCAGAGCGCTGCGGGCGCGCGGCCTCGCCCCGCCATATCGTTCTTTGGGCGCCACCGTAACGCCCCGACGAACAGCCCGAGCGCGAGCGAGCCTGTCAGTTGTAAGACTTCGGCGTAGGTCGTGTAGTGACCGTAGAAGCCGGCGGCCCGCTCGTCGCGCCCACGCGACCAGTTGGTGACGCCGAGTTGCGCTGCGGCCGTGTGGCCCGGCAACAGCCGGCCGCGCGGCCACTCCGCGTCGGTGAATAGTTCGACGTGATAGACGCGCGCGCGGGCCGTGGGCGCTTGGTCCCCCAACCCGGCGGCCAGCGCGTCGCGCAACTCGTCCAGATTCCTGACCGGCCGCTTGTCAACTTCGAGCACCGTGTCGCCGTCGCGCCACCCCCACGCGCGCAAAGGGCTGTCGGCCGTCGTCCCCTCGATCTTAACGCCGCGCCCGACGGCGAACCTGCCCGCCGTGTAGATGACATTGATCATGCACGAGGCGATCAAAGTGAACGCCAGCAGCTTCGCCGTGCGCCAAGTGCGAACGTTCTGGGCCACAAGGTAGACGATGGTGAACAGGCTCGCCGCGCGCAACTTACCGATAGAGATTTCCGGGTTATAGGAAAGAAGCGAAGAGACAAAGGTGAGAATGAACAGCCCGAGCAGCGCGTAATCAACCGGCGTCCGGTGCAGGCGCGGGCGCGGCGACACGAAAAAGCGCGCGACCCAAACCAGCAGCCCCAACGTCCAAGCGGTCTGCGTCGCCGCGATCGAGTGCGGCGCGCAAAACGCGAGCGCGAACAGGCAGCCGGTGAGAACGCGGTCGAGCCAACCCGCAAAGAAATGTGCCGCCGTTGGGTATCCGGCGATGGCTGGCTCTTTAGACATGGCTAAAACGGACTGGCTCATTATCTTGGTGGCGTGAGCGGGCAACGTCGATTTCACCACAGAGGACACGGAGGGCACAGGGGAAAAGACCTCAGTTTTCCTCTGTGCCCTCCGTGTCCTCTGTGGTTAAGCCCTGCTTCCGCCTGTTCAATCCTACAACACGCGATTGTAATTCATCGTTGCTCAGTAAGCGTCGTCGCCGCGCAGCATCACCGGCAGCGTCCGCAGGATGATCTTGAGGTCGAGCAGGGGGGACCAGTTCTCGATGTAGAAAAGATCGAGCCGCACCATCTCGTCGAACGAGAGGCGGTTACGACCAGAGACTTGCCACAGACCCGTCAGCCCCGGCTTCATGTCGAGCCGCTTGCGGTGCCACAACTCGTATGCTTCGACTTCGTAAGGGATCGGCGGGCGCGGGCCGACGAGGCTCATGTCGCCGCGCAGGACGTTTAAGAGCTGCGGCAACTCGTCCAGACTCAGACGCCTCAGCGCGTGCCCGACGCGCGTCACGCGCGGATCGTCGCGCAGCTTATAGACCGGCTTTCGCTCGTCGCCGAGGTTCGTGTCCGACGCGCCGGCGATCAGCTTGCGCTGATACTCGCGGTGAACGGCGTCGTCCGCATCGGCGCGCATCGTGCGGAATTTCAGGAACAGGAAGATGCGCCCGTCCATCCCGACGCGCTCCTGCCGGTAGAAGATTGGTCCCTTCGAGTCGAGCTTGATGAGCAGCGCGACGAGCAGCCACAGCGGCGCGAGCAACAGCAGCGCGAGTCCGGCGACCAAAACGTCTGTCGCGCGCTTGACCACCCGCGCCCAACGCGAAAGCGGCTCGCGGAAGAGTTGAATCATCGGCAGCGTGCCGATCTGATCGATCTCGGTTTTGCGCGGCAGGCAGTTGAACAAATTCGGCGCGAGCCGGAACTCGACCTGCCGCCAGCGCCCGACGCGCATTACCACGTCGAACAGCAACTCGCCGGGAATTTGCGGATCGGTGATGAACACTTCGTTCGCGCGCGTCTCGCGAATGGTCTCGGCCAGCACGTCAAAGCCGCCCAAGACCGGCACGCCCTCAAACTCTTCCGGCGTCTGTTCGTCAACCGCGCCGCTTTCGACCACACCGATCACGCGATAGCCGACTTCGGGGCGCGCCCTCAATTCCCTGACGCACAGCGCGGCCTCGGCCCCGCGCCCGACCACGAGCGTCGGAATCAGGTTGATGCCGCGCCGCCGCACGCCAGACTGCGCCCCGCGCGTCGTCAAACGCAGGCCGGCGTAAGCCGCCAGCGCGAACAGGAAATCGAGCACGAAGACCGCGCGCGAGTAAGAGAACGCGCGATACTCTGTGCCACCGCGCCACAAAAACGCCGCCGCCACGATCAGCAAGGACGCGACGGCCGTCGCCTTAAAGACGCGCACGCCCTCGTCCACGTAAGAAAACTCGCCGCGCAACCGGTACAGATCGTAATAGGCATGGACCAGCAGACGCACCGGCACGACGAACAGCAGCACCGCTGCGTAAGGGGCGAACTCCGCGCTCAAAGCCCATCCGCCCGCCGCCGCAAAGACCGGCTCGCCCTCGCGCAAGTGAAAGGCCGCGAGGAAAGCGACGCACGCGACCAGCGCGTCCGTCCCGACCAGCGACGCGCGCACCGCCGGCAGCACCCACCGCGGCGCGCGCCCCTCCGCGCGCACCGCCCGCGTCCTCACGTTTAGTTTTTCGAGTTGTCCGACACGCATCACTGTAAAAAGGCGACGGGGATCAATTGACGACTAAAGGTCGCCCGAACACTCCTTAACCGAGCGCTCGTTCGACAGCATTTTAGCAAGCGGCTGACGGCGGCAGTAGAAAGCCAGCAAACACTTGCCAATAGCCTCCGCACACGACCTGATTACCGGCAAGTCTCGCGGATGAAAGCAGCGCTATCTCGCGGTCGGTTGCACAGCATGTTAACTGGCACGTTCAACAAAACCACGGCTATGCCGGCTATAAAAAGACCAGTGATAAAACAGGGGCTCTCCCGTCTTCAACGTAACGCTGATTCACGAGCGCGCTGCACTCAACCAATGCGCCAAAGATTTCCGGCAGTCTTCGATGGAAAGAATTAGTTGTTGAAATCTCGATGTGCAGCATTTCCCCTTCGGCCAGATGAAAGTGTGTCATGCCTGCATCCTTATCCAAGTAAGACAAACAATCAATCCACGCATCCATGTTCATGCCATAGAAATCGGGAAAGCCAAAGACCGCTTGGCAAACTTTGTGAAAGGATTGCCAGTCAGTAATTGATTCAGTATCCAAACGAGCCGTAACCATCTTTCACACTTTCAATTCAAAGGAGACAATCAACAAGTATTCATCCTGTTATTGGTCAGTCGTTATTCCAAAATCAGCCCGGCCACTTCCCCGCGGACGCCCGCGGCGCGACGTGCAGAAGAGACATCACCCTTTTTCTCGACACGCAAAGCCTCGACATCGGCGCGCGTGCGAAGTCGTGTGAGGCGGCCTTCATTGACGAGTTGTTCATCGACGGCGGCCCACGCGCCGGCGTAGATGGTGGCGGCGGGCGTCGCCAACGCGGCGGCCTCGCGGTTCATCGTGCCGCCGGCGCTGACCACCAGATCGGCGGCGGCGACGAGCGCGCGTCCATCGAGCGCCGCGCGCGGCAACACGACGTTCGGGCGTTGCCAGCGCGCCGCCAGTTCCGCGCGCTGCTCCTCGGTGCGCGCCAAAAGCACGAGCCGGGCGCGCTTGTCACGGCTCAGGCGTTTGAGCAGTTGGTCGAATAATTCGTTGTCAAAGCGATGATACAAGGCGTCGCGCGCCGGTGGCCGGATGACGACGAGCACGTCTTCAACCTTGACGCCGAGGCCGCGCAACATCTCATCAGTCGCACGCGCATCCGCATGATAGTCGGCGAGGTAAACGTCTTCTTTGTAACCGTCGTAGCGCCTCACTCTCTTCACGGATGCGCCGTAGCGGCGCAGAGCCTCCGCGGGAAACGCGCGCGGCACGATGACGCGCGAAGCCAGACGGAACGCGAGGTGGTTCGCCGGCTGATGCTCGTAGTCCATCAGCGTCACGGTTTTCAGTTCGAGCAGACGGGCCGCGACGATCTGCGAATAAGAGTTGTGACTCACCGCTAGATCGAATCCGCGCCCGCGCGCCCAACGCCACAACGCAAACGCGCGGGCCGCGAGATTGCCCGCCTTGCCCGACAGTTCGCGCCCGCCGTGGCCGCCGATGACCGTCGGATCGAGCCCCGCACTTTCCGCCATCTCAACCGTCTGCGCGAACCTGCGCGCCGTCACCTCGACCTCATGCCCGCGCCGTCGAAATTCTTCGCCGAGCGCCCGGAAAAAAGGCACATGCGGCGAGTTGGCGAGGTCGATCCAGAGACGCATGAAAATGATGAATGATGAATGATGAATGATGAATGAACGACTGTGTTAATTCATCATTCATCATTCCGCGTTCATCGTTTCGAGCAGTCTCGCCAGCGCATAAAGCATCCACGCCTGCGACCAGCGCATGTAAGGCGTGCGGACGGTATGCGTGCGCCGTCGTTGATAGTAGAAGTAGCCCTCTGGAGCGCGCAGGTGGCGGAGGGACCAATCGGCGACCTCAGTGGCAAACGGCAACGCGCCGGCGTTCACGTCTTTCAGTTCACAGAGACAAACAATCGCCGCCGCCGCCGAGTGGGCGTCCGCCGGGTAAGCGCGGTCATGGTAGTATTTCGGCCACCCGCCCGCAAGAAAGAAGCTTTCGCGCCAAAAGCCGTAGCCACGCCGTAACGCGCCGGTCAACTCATTCGCCTCGTCGGCCCCCGCGCTGATGAGCCGCGCCAGCGAAGTCAGCACGAAGGCCGTGTGAAAATTATCAGCCCAAGACTGGTAATTATCTGCACCGTAAGTCCACGAGCCGTCAACGCGCTGCCGCCGCACGACGTAGCGC
>JBOGOY010000253.1:0-6104 GCA_050748185.1 Pyrinomonadaceae bacterium | reverse complement strand
GTATTGGACCCCGTAGGAGAAAGTCAGCGAGGGCTTCATCCGCCAGGTGTCGGCGAAGTAGAATTCCCAGTGGCGGAGCTTCGCATCGTTGATGAGTGGCGTGCCAATGGGATTCGGCCCCAGGTTGGCGTCACGCGTTGCCAGATACCCGACATTGTCCACAATGCCCAGCAGCGCCGAGTAGAGGGCATTGTACCGGGCTGCATCCGCGCCCCGCAGGCAATTTGTCGTAACGGTTCCGCTACACGCCGTTGGACGTTCAGCCAAGGGAACCACCACCGCGCCGGTGGAGTTGCCGACTGCCGCGACGGGCGTGCTGAGCGAGCCGAGCACCTTGTCGTTCCTGAGGTGGAACGTCTTAATGGAGCGCAGGGAGCCTCCGAACTGAAAGGTGTGCGTCCCCTTCGTCCAAGTCGCGTTGTCTACATACTGCGTGGTGCCGCCTCCCAGCGTCTGCCTGCGGGCGCGCTGCGTATCGACATCGATCGCCTCATCAATGCCGGCTACGTCAGCAGCCACATTGAACCCGGCAATCGTGCTCGGATCGATGATGCCCAAGACGAAATTGTCAAAGGCGTGCCCAACGCGGACCTCGTTGACCAAGTTGGACCGGAGGATTCCGGTGACGCCGACCGCCACATTCTTCGGCCGCTCTGAAAAAGCGGCGCCGGGCGTTCGTTCTACAATGTTGGCCTGACCCGCGCTCGTATTGATGAGACGGTATAACGAGCCCCTCGCCTCCACCGACCAGTTGTTATTGATCTTGTGGTCGAGCCTCAGCACGCCGAAATCGTCGCGTAATGTGACGGGAATGTTAGCGATGAATCCGCCAGTGTTAAGGCCGCCGTCGCCTAACGTGAGATCGTTTGGCAGCGGGAGCGTCCTCAGATATGAGAGGATCTGCGGGTTAGAGCCGAGCGCGCGCGGGTCGAACGTCATCGGGTTGTAGGTGTTCACGACGCCCGCAGCGTCTCGGAATCTCAACATCCCATCGCGGAAGCTTTGGGTTGGAACGATGCGGGTGACCTGTGTCGAGCCGGGCACCCGGCGGCCTTCATAGTTAAAGAAGAAGAAGGTGTGATCTCTCCAGATCGGCCCTCCCACAGATGTCCCGAACCGGTTGTCTTTCGCCTCAGCCCTGAGTAAACCGAGGCGGTTGTTATTCCACGTGTTCGCATTGAGATTGTCGTTTTGATGGTACCAATAAACCGAGCCGTGAAAGTCGTTGCCGCCGCGTTTGGTCACCACCGTCACCTGCGCTCCGCCCGAACGCCCGAAGGAGGCGGTCGGGTTAGCCACCGTGACGCGAAATTCTTCCACCGACTCCGCCGGGATCGGCACGACCGTATCGGCTGCGCCTCTGAAGCCGACCTGATCGGACACGTCCAAGCCGTCGAGGCTGAAGGTGTTTTGATCGGCGCGTGAGCCGGCGACCTCGCCGCCCGGCGACACCGCCGGCTACAGAATGATCAGTGAGGTCGCCCGGCGAAGAGTATTCGGCAATCGCTCGAGGCGATCTTGCTCGATGGTGTTGCCGACCGTCGCATCGTCCGTCTGCAACAGAGCTTCTCGCCCGCCCGACACCGTGACTGTTTCGCTGACGTTGCCGGCCTCCAGCGTCGCGTCGCGAATCGTCGCGACGGCGATGTCCGCCTTGACATCTGAGAACACGGCGGTGCGGAACCCCTGTACGGTGATCGTGATGTCGTAAGTGGCCGGGTCAATATTGGCGAAGGCGTAGCGGCCTTCTTCGTTGGTCGTGACGATCCTTTCCGCCTTGGTTGTTTTATCCGCTAGATTGACACTGGCCCCGGCCACAGCGGCACCATTAGTATCCGTCACCAGCCCGGATATTCTCGCCGTCGCCGCCGTCTGGCCCAAAACACTTGCAGGCCACAGACAGGCAGATAGCATCAGGATTAGGAGACAAGAGATTTTCAGGAAGCAAAGGGGTTTCATTTCGTCCTCCTTGGGTGGGCGGTTGGATTGGGCTCCTCCCACGATTAAATGTGTGATCTGCGCGAGCCGCAAGCTCATTGTTTTGGAAACGGGGTGAAGTTCGGCGCTGAATC
Source organism: Pyrinomonadaceae bacterium (assembly GCA_050748185.1). Lineage (GTDB taxonomy): Bacteria > Acidobacteriota > Blastocatellia > Pyrinomonadales > Pyrinomonadaceae > JACCRA01. The sequence continues at coordinate 4,032 of JBOGOY010000253.1, read as the reverse complement.
TTGCACGAAAGGCAGGCTCTCGACTTTGTCTTCAGCTACCTCGAACTGTGCGAAGAAAATCCGCGGGCGCTCCCTTGCTGTTCACAGTTCGCTCTTTGTGGGCGTCGTCAAATATTATTATGCATAGATATACAAATTAGTGCAAATGAATCAATAATACTTTAAGCAGATTTTTATCGTGCCAATGACCAATCTGGCCTTTAAGTTATCGAAATACAATGATTCACGTTTAACAAAATAAATCTGCGAGGGTTCTGGTTATTGACCTCTCTTTCTAAAACATGTATATATCTATATGTTTCGCGGTTGAAATCGAGAGTGAGACGGAAATTCAAGCTGAGCGCCCCGTGCAGCTTCAAGTTAAGAGGACTCAAGACGATGATCCAATGGTTTGTTGATAAAAGTAATAAAGTGCCTTTGTATTTGCAGCTTAAAGACCTCATTAAGTACTACATCTCCACCGGGGCCATTCAAGCCGACCACCAGTTGCCGGGGGTGAATGCTTTGGCAAAAGAGTTAGGGGTTAATTTCGAGACCGTGCGGAAGGCTTACAAGGAGTTGGAAAGAGAGGGTCTCCTCTCGATGAAACGCGGCCAAGGCACGCACGTGCTCCTGCGTAATGTTCCCGCTGCGCCGTTGAGGTCTGCCGCCGGCATTGAAGGAGGGCTGCTCGATGCGGCTAAAAGGATCATCAACCGACACTTGCAGCAGGGCATGAGTTTGGAGGAAGCCCAAAAAATCATTGAGCAAGCCTTTGACGAAGTTGCAGCCGAAGGCACTCTATCGGAGATCATTTTTACCGAGTGCAATACGCTGCAGGTTAAGGAAATTTCTCAATTGCTGAAGAACTACTTAGACCGCCCGATCAGGCCCGTCCTGCTAAAAGATTTGCGAGCCGAGCTGCAAAACATCTCACCCGATGCGAGTCGGCCCTTAACCATTGTGACGACCGGATTCCACGTCAACGAAATCCGGGAGACGACCCGGAATTTGCCCGTCAACATTCATGTCCTACTGACTAACATGTCTCTGGAAACCAGACGCAAGCTCGACGCTTTCGGCAAGAACGCACGCTTCGGCTTCATCTGCCGGGATGAGGAATCCATCGCGCTCTACAAGGATGTGCTGAAAGTGGAACTCGATAACCCTCAACTAGACCTGACCTGCGCGACTTCGGCGGAAAAGTCAAAAGTGGCAGCCCTGCTCAAATCCGCCGACGCGCTGTTAGTCTCGCCCCCGGTCTATGAAGAGATTAAGCGCATTGCCCCTCCCGAACTCCCGATTTTCAACGTCTTCGACCGCGTCGATCCGATGGCCCTCAAGATCATCAAAGATTCCATTTTGGCGGGCGACGGGCCTCTGGCGGGGCGAGTCGCCGCCTGAGACATTCGAGCTGATGAGACTTAGCAGTGAGCCTGTTTGCTGTCTAATCGGCCAACAGCTTTGCTCCTCATCACAACGATGAACTGAACAGCTTTTTTGTTCTGCGTTTATCGTTCATCATTTCTTTAAGTCGGAGGACGTGATGAAGAAGGCGCTTGTTTTAATCACTTGTCTGCTGCTCTCGACAAATTCGCTTCGCGCACAACAATCTCTGTTACTGCCCGAGCCGGTGGTCGCGGCTCTGGCACAGGAACTTTCGGGCGAGACGGCCAAACGTCATCTTGAGTATCTCGCTCGTCACCACCGGATGCGCGGCTCGCGCGGCTTTCGCGCCGCCGCCGAGCACATCGCCGGCGAGCTTCGCGCTTACGGCCTGTCGGACATTCGCATCGAACAGTTCCCCGCCGACGGCAAAATTTTCTACGGCACACAACGCTCGCGCCCGCCGTGGGACGCCGAGTTCGCGGAACTGTGGGAGTTGCGTGAGACGAACGGAGGGTGGACGCCGCACGCGCGTCTGGCGAGTTGGGAGGCGATGCCCGTCAGCTTGGCGCAGGACAGCGAAAGCGGCGAGGTGACGGCGGAACTGGTGGACGTGAGAGGCGGCACGGCGGAGAGCGATTACGCTGGGAAAGACGTGCGCGGCAAGATCGTTTTGGCGTCGTCGCAGCCGGGCGCGGTCGCACGTCTCGCCGTCGAACGGCACGGCGCAATAGGGATCGTCAGCTACGCGCAGAATCAACGCACGGCTTGGTGGGGCGAGGACGAGAACTTAATCCGCTGGGGGCATCTCGACACCTTCGCGCCCGTAAAGACTTTCGCTTTCATGGTCTCCTTGAAGGTGGCGCGCAACCTTCAGCAGAGACTGGCGCGCGGCGCGAAGATTCGCTTACAGGCGAAGGTGCAGGCCGGCCAGCATCCCGGCTCTTATGATGTTTTGACGGCGATGATCCCCGGCGCGGACGCGAGTCTGCGCGACGAAGAGATCGCTTTCAGTTGCCATCTCGACCACCAGCGACCGGGCGCAAACGACAACGCATCGGGCAGCGTCGCCATCCTCGAAGTTGCACGCACATTCGCGAAACTCATCCGCGAGGGACGCATCCCGCGCCCCAGTCGTACCATCCGCTTCATCTGGCCGCCGGAGATCGAAGGCACGCTCGCGCTCCTGAACGCCCGCCCCGAACTCGCACGCCGCATCGAGGCCGTCATCCACATGGACATGGTCGGCGGCGGCCCCGAAACGAAAGCCATCTTTCACATCACGCGCGGCCCGGCTTCCCTGCCTTCATTCGTCAACGATGTGGCGGAACACTTCGGCGAGTTCACGAACGATCAATCGGCGCGCTTCGCCGGCGGCGAGAATGTTCCCTTCCCGCTCGTCGCGCCCGAAGGCGGCAAAGAGGCTCTGCTGGCGGAGATGGCCGAGTTCTCCATGGGAAGCGATCATCAGGTCTATGCCGACAGCTCTTGGGGCATCCCCGCTATCTACCTCAACGACTGGCCCGACCGCTACATCCACACTAACTTCGATACTCCCGCTAATGTTGACCCGACGAAGCTCAAGCGCGCGGCCTTCATCGGCGCGGCCAGCGCCTACTTCCTTGCGAACGCGAAGGCGCAAGACGCGCCCGCGATCTTGCGCGTCCTGCAAGCCAACTCCTTACGCCGGACGGCCACGATGCACCAGCGCCGCGACCAGCTTTCAGCCGACGAAGCAGCGAACCTCAGGCGCTTCCGCATTTCGTATGAACGCGCGCTCGTCGATTCGATAAGGCGCTTCTGCGAAATCCCCGCAGAGACTCGCTCTGAAGCCGTGATATTTCTCGACAATCTGGAAAAGCTGTGGGGCGGGGTCAAACCTCCTGCGCCGGCGCAAGGTGACGGGCTCTTAGTCTTTCGGCGTAACCCTCAACTGAAGGGGACGATGTCCGCCTTCGGCTACGACTATTTCACAGACCGCTACGGCGCTGAACGGGAACGGCAAATTCGGCTGCTTCAATTTCAAGGGGTGCGCGGTTCGGGCGGCGAGTACGCTTACGAAGTGCTGAACCTCGCCGACGGGCGGCGCACGGCGCAAGAAATCCGCGATCTAGTTTCCGCTGTGTACGGCCCCCTCCCGCTTGAATTCGTGGTGGAATATCTGCGCGCTCTGGAGTCCATCCATGTGATTCAAGCAATCAAGTAACACTCGGCGCGGACATCTGTCCGTCGCTCCTAACCTCGGATACGGTGGAGGATGAAAATGAAATCCGGTGCGATCTTGTTGACGCTGTTGCTGACGAGCTTTGCGGTCACGGTCAAGGCGCAGGAGAGGAAGATGAAAATATACATCTCGGCGGACATGGAAGGCGTCGTCGGCGTCGTCACCGGCGAGCAGTTAGGGCCGCAGGGCTTCGAGTATCAACGCTTCCGCGAGTTCATGACCGGGGAGGTCAACGCCGCCATCGAGGCCGCGTTCGAGGCCGGGGCCACCGAAATCGTCGTCAGCGACTCGCACGGCAACGGGCAGAATTTGTTGCTTGAAAAGTTGCCGCAGAATATCACTCTCGTTCGCGCCTTCCCCCGCCCGCTGATGATGATGCAGGGCATTGATGAGACCTTCGCAGGCGTGATCTTTCTCGGCTATCATTCCGGCACGACTAACAC
>JBOGOY010000252.1:3239-6108 GCA_050748185.1 Pyrinomonadaceae bacterium | reverse complement strand
GAAATGATGAATGATGAATGCGGAATGATGAATGAAACGGAGTTCTGTCATGAAATTCATCATTCATCATTCCGCATTCATCGCTTCTGCCCGTCCTCTGTGGTTAATTTTCCCTCAGTTGATTTCAGTTCGCCACGCGATGCACGATCCCCTTCGCCTTGTACACCTGCTCCGCCGCCGCGAAATAGTCGCGCACGTCCGACTGCGATTTGATCCAGTCGATGTAACGGCCGATGCCTTCGGCGAGCTTGACCTGCGGCCGGTAGCCGGCGGCCTCGCGGATACGTGTCGTGTCGGAAATCAGGTGGCGCATTTCGCCGGGGCGGAACTCGCCGCGCGCGACGGGCTCGATCCTGATGCCGAGCGCGTCTGAGACTAACTCCGCGACGCGGCGGATGGTCACGCCCTCGCCGCTGCCGACGTTGACGGGCAGGCCGTCGAGTTGGCCGGTGGTGGCGGCGAGGAGGTTAGCGCGGGCAATGTCTTCGACGAAGCTGAAGTCGCGCGTCTGCGCGCCGTCCTCGTAGAGCACCGGCGGCTGGCCGTTCAGCAGGCGCGTGCAGAAGATGGCGATGACGCCGGTGTAGGGGTTGAAGATCGACTGGCGCGGACCATAGGTGCAAGAGTAACGCAAGGCGACGGTGGGCGTGCCCGTCTGCTGGCCCCACATCAGGACTAGACGCTCTTGGTCCACCTTCGTCAATGCATAAACAGTCTCTCCCCCAATGGGCGCTTGCTCGGGCGTGGGCGCGGAAGCGGTCGGCCGGTCGCAGACGGGGCAATGCGCGGAAAAGTCACCGGCGCGCAGTTGGGCGACAGGGCGCACCGGCGGGAACACTAAGCCGTGTTCGCTACACACACCAGCGCCCTCACTATAGACAGCTTGCGACGAGGCGACGACGATCTTTTTCACAGGCAGGTTTTCGTCGCGGATGATTTCGAGCATCTGCGCCGTGCCGAAGCTGTTGACGCCGACGTATTTGGAAATCTCCGGCATGTAGCCGCCGTAGGCCGCCTGATGAAAAATTACGTCAATATCTTCGAGCGCGTGGCGGACGGTGGCGCGGTCGCGCACGTCGCCCTCGATGAACTCGGCATCGGGCGGCAGCCACGCGGGCCGGCCCATGCGGTGCGTCTGCGCTTCGAGGTTGTCGAGGATACGGACTTGCCAGCCTTCGCGCAGCAAAAGGTCGGCGACGTGCGAGCCGATCAGCCCTGCGCCGCCGGTAACGAGGGCGCGCCGGCTTGTGTTGTTCGTCATCATCTTTCGGTCAGTCCCTTCTTAAAAGTGACGGGTGACAAGTGACAAGTGACAGGTACAAGCAGTGACGAGTGATAAGTGACAAGTGACAAGCCAGATTCGTCTGCTTCTTGTCACTTGTCACTTGTCACTGTTCACTTTCTGCTCCTGTCACTATTGCACTGGGTTGGGTTTGAGTAATCACCGCGCCTGAAACGATATTCCAGCCAGACGAGGACGGCGAGCGCGGCGCTCGGCAGGTACATGCTTGAATTCCACACGAGCATGTCCGCGGGCTTGTCGCCGAGCCAAGTGCCGTACAGCATGAAGGCCGCGACGGTCAGGCAGACGGCCGGCGCGAGCGTCAAGCGCGTGGCGAAACAGAGAAACGGCACGACCCAGACGAAGTACCAGCCGTAGTGCGGCGACAAAAGCACGGTGAAGGCGGCGGCGAGCGCGAAGGCCCGTCGCACGAAATCGCGCGGGTCTCGCATTGGTCCCCACAAGGACCAGATGCCGAGCACCGCCAGCACGAGAAGGGCAAACACTTTGTAGGCCGCGCCCGGCACGTTTTGTTCGCCGAAGAGTTTTTGCGCGAGACTGAGGATAAAAAAGCGGGCTCCGCTTTGTAAACCTTCCTCGGCCGCGTAGCCCGAAAGGAACCCGAGCGCCTTGCGCCAGCCGACCGTCAGGTACGGCACGTAGGCGAGCGCGACTGTAGCGGAGAGCGCGAGCGGCATCCGCCAGTTCCAGCGGCGGTAGAGCGCTGGGAACAGTACGAGCGGGAAGAACTTGACGAGCGCGGCGCAGGCGAGCAGGAAGCCCGCCCACCCGTCGCGTTCGCGCCGTCGCGCCAGCAGGGCGAGTGCGACGAAGCAGACGAGGAGCGCGTCGAGGTGGCCGCTGCTTGCGATCTCCCACACCAGCAGCGGGTGCCAAGCGGCGAGCAGCACGCGCTGTCGCGGCAGCCCGAACGACGCGAGCAGTTCCGCGATGGCCCACAGGCCGACCGCTTCAAACGCGACCATCACTAGTTTCATCCACGTCACAGACTCGCTGACGCGCGTGACGAGAAAAAAGATCATTTGCGCGACGGGTGGGTAGATGGTCGGCGCATAGTCGCGCCGGTTGATGCGCGGGTAGATGGCCTCGTCGCGCAAGTGGGCAAGCGCCGGGTCAGCCGGGATGTAGCGGTAAGGGTTGATGCCGGTGGCCTGCACGCGCCCGTCCCAGACGTAGCGGTAAATGTCGTCGGACAAGAGCGGCGGCACGAACAACACGCTCAGGCGAAAGAGCGCGGCGAAGACGACGACGAGCGCGAGTGTCTGGCCCGACTCGCGGGCGCGCCAGACGATCCACGCGGCGGCGGCGTAGAGCGCCCCCTGTGCAAACGCGAGTTTGATGAACCAAGCGATACCGCGCGTGCCGCCCTGCAACAAGAGGCCGAAGTGGTAAAGCGCGAGCAGCGCGAGGCCGAGCGCGAGCAGCGCGAGCGTAGTTCCCTTCGGGAAAAATTCAAATGGATGTGTCGCGCGGCGGTCGCCGTGGTCTCTCACAATGCGTCCTCGCTCCTCGGCGCGGCAACCGTCTTAATCTTTTCAGGCCAGACGCGCGCGCGCCCTTCACGCT
>JBOGOY010000252.1:0-3229 GCA_050748185.1 Pyrinomonadaceae bacterium | reverse complement strand
GCTCTCGTGTGCGGCGCTTCGTAGCCCACCATTTCTTCGCGGGCGATAGTTGATTCGGGCTGCGCGTAGCGTTTGGCAAATAATTCTTCGCAGAGTCGCGCGAGCGTCGGGCCGTCGTCCACGTCGTACCACGCGGGCAACAGTTCGACCGCCAGATCAATCTCTGCGGCGCGCTCGACCGTCTGCGCGAGCACGCGCTCGGTGCTCCAAGTGATGTCTGCAAAGACGCGCCGGTGTGGTCGCTTGAGGCCGATCAGGTAGTAGCCGCCGTCGTCCGCCGGGCCGAGCACGATGCGATCACCGGGCAGTGAGAGGAATCTGACGGCCTCCTTTAACGCGGCGCGCGGTAGCGTCGGGCTGTCCGAATCGATCAGACAGAACGAGTCGTAGCCGAGGCGGGCGAAATCTTCCGCCGCGTGAAAGAGCCGCGCGCCGAACGCTTCGCCGCGCTGGGGGAGCAGCAGGAAACCGGGCGGTAGCAGCCCGTCGAAAGCGTCTTGCGCGCCGACCGGGGTGTAAACCGCGACGCCGTCAACCCTCGATTGTTCACGCGCGACAGCGGCGGCGGCGGCCGTAGCCGCTTCCGCGATATTCCGCGCCGTGTCGCGCAGGAAGCAGACGCTCAGCGCGGCGGCCTCGGCCAGCGTCAGCGGCGGCGCGAGCCGAGTCTTGGAAGCGCCGGCGCGCGGAGCCTTAATCATGATGCCGAGCGCGCAAGCGCCGCGCCCGGATTCCGGCGCGGCGACGCGCGGATCGAGAACCATGTATGGTGACGGCATGGACCGAAATGAGCCTGTCTTGATTGACTGGACGAGCCCGGTAACTATAAACGGAAGAGGGAAGGTTAGAAAGTGCTTGCTTCGTCCATTATAAAGTTACGTTTAAGCCCGACGGAAAGGCCGCCTTTAAAGCTTTGTGGTATATACTGCGCTCGGTTCATCCTACACATGATCCTAATCTTTGGGCTGTGAAATTACGGAGTGCAAGAGTGGAAATCTGGTCTTTTTTTAGCGGGGCGATGGGCCTTGATATTGGCCTTCGCGAAGCAGGCTTAACGCCGACGCTGGCCGTCGAATTAGATCAGTGGTGTTGTGAAACGATCCGCAGTAACCTACCAGAACTCGACCTTGTCGAAGGGGATGCAAGAAATCTCACAAGTGCCCATCTTCGAGAGCGCCGTCACTTTGATGATGAAGTGTTTCTGATAGTCGGTGGTCCCCCCTGCCAAAGCTTTTCACCGGGCGGGAAAAGGGCCGGTTTGTCTGACCCCAGAGGCCATTTGATCTACGAATACTTACGACTCGTTGATGAAATACGTCCAAAGTTTTTCCTCCTTGAGAACGTCGCAAATCTTGTTACTGCCGCCTTGTGCCATAGAGAAATCAAAGACCGACCGGGCAAACATTGGAGTCTGAAAAAGTACGAGACATCACAAATTGTGTCGGAGGATGGCGCTCCGGCGATGCTCCCGGATGAGCTATCCGGCTCTGCCGTCAGGCAATTGCTGCAAGATGTCGGTAATCTTGGATATTCAATAACTTTTGGCGTAGTTAATGCCGCAGATTATGGCGCGGCGCAGCACCGTCTTCGATTTATTATGCTAGGTTCTAAAGAAGGGCCAGCGCCGGAGTTGCCATTTCCCACACACGGAGATCCTTCAACCGATCTTAGGCCGTTCAAGACCGTCCGTGAAGCAATTGAAGACCTCCGCTCTAGTCCCGGGTCGCACTCGTCGTACACTCCTGAAATGATGCGCTACTTCGAGTGTGTGCCGGAAGGGGGTAACTGGCGCAATCTTCCAAAGTCGCTTCACGCCGAAGCATTAGGAGGTGCCTACAACTCAGGCGGAGGAAAGACAGGGTTTTTCAGGAGACTAAGTTGGGATGCACCAGCTCCCACGATTATAGGGCGCGCAAATCGTAAGGGCAGCGCAATGTGTCATCCAGAGTACACACGCCCTCTGTCCGTGAAAGAGTGCGCGAGAATTCAAGGGTTCCCCGATTACTGGAAGTTCGCAGGCCCAATGAACCAACAGTATTTACAGGTCGGCAATGCGGTCCCCGTGGAATTAGGGCGGGCTATTGGCGGTAGTATCCAAGCGAGAGCGACAATGACAAGAGATGTAATGGCCCAAGCGGCAAGCGATCGATTTAACGAGGTTATGCTTGATAGAGCGGTAAAACGCTTACGGGCCAGCGCGAGAAACAAGCAATCGAGAAAAAGTCTTCCTATGACTCTCTTCGATGACGCAAACTTACATGATCAACTTCCTTGACGTTAACCACCCTCTTCAGCGTGTCAGCAACGATTTAAAATCTCAGCTCATCAAGGCACAAGCTACCTTGCTCGAAATCGAGATGGCTTCCGCCGGAGATTTATGTGAGCGAACACTTTCAGATTTACGCATCAGTTGTGACGTGCCAAGACAGTTGTATGATTCGCCTCTGTCATTCCTGACAGCGCAAAGCTATGGCGATCTCCTCCGTTTCTTCGCAGAGATGCTCCTTCGTGCAGGTTTGCCGGAACAGAGTGTTCTTCTCCACGCGGCCAACCTCACCCAGCGTTTACAGTTGGTCCAAGCTTTTGACGATCCTGATAAAGTTGTCGATCGAGTTCAAGAAAAAGTGCATGAGATCGTAGACAAGTTTCCAAGAGAGGCGAGAGATCTTGAAAGAGGCCGCAACCCCGGTGATGTCATCGACCCATACATCCTCGCGGCAACTCAGTATCTCTTATGCGGTGGTGATTTCGAGCAGGCAATTGGGGCTGCGGTCTCACACAAAGCCCTCATGATGATCGAGGGACTTATCGGACATCTACATGAAGATGTTATCGGTCTAATGCGGGGGAATGTTAGAGCACCGGAACCGCGGGGAGATGACCAAGAGATACTTAACTTGGAATATAACCCTTTCCCCGGCGCGGATGTTGTCCAACCACCTTGGAGTGAGACTCGCTCCCTTCGTTTCCATCAACTCAAGAGCAAGACTGGATCGGCTAAGGGAGGTGACGCAAAACGGCTCGGCGATCAACTACTGAGACTTCAAAACTTTTATGGCGGCGACATCTACTACCATGCTCTAATCGGCAACACTCTACAAGGCCATCGATCAAGGGCTGGCGTTGAAAGGGCGGCTCCCAAAGTTATTGTTTTAGTCGGTAGCGCCTCTTTCCGAGAACTGACTGCAAGTGAAACCGGGCCTCAACTTTTATTGCGTGTATATCAGAC
>JBOGOY010000251.1:0-6109 GCA_050748185.1 Pyrinomonadaceae bacterium | reverse complement strand
GTGTCGGGCGCGTGGTCGACCACAGCGCGCAGGACGGGGGCGCCACCCACGAGCACCAGGGCGGGGCGGGACCGCAGGATCGACCACAGCGCCTCGCGTGCGGCCACCCGCCGACGTTTACGACCGCGTCGTCTTTCCGGTCGCGGAGACTGAGGATGCGAGTGAAGAGTTGGACGAAAGTGACGAGCATTGAGACAGACAAGGCTGGACGGAAAACGGAAGGATGCCGGAAAGCGGAAGGCAAATGCTTTCCTGATTCCACATTGTTGCTCTAGCCGAAATGCGACAGTGAGTCTAGTGTCAGCAGGCGGCGGAATAAAGCCCCGCACGCAGCCGCAAGGCGGAGTGCGGGGAACAGATGTTTTCATTGCCGCCGAGTCTGCGTCAGCAGACGACAGTAGGGCTCAAGTCGTCCACAAATAGCGCTCGTCAAACTCGACCTGATGAGCACGCAACAAGGCTTTGAACTCATCCTCAAACGAAACGCCCCGGTGGTGTTCCTCCTGCGTCTGGATGTACGCGCGCACCCTTTCGACCTGCGATTCGCTGACCGTGAATGCCCCGTACCGACCTTGCCACGCGAAACGCCCGTGCGTCAGTCTGTTCGCCCAACCCGAAGAATTAGCTTTGAGTTTCTTGATGAACTCAGACACGGCGATGGTCGGCTTGATCTTGGCAAGGACGTGAACGTGATCAGAGACGCCGCCCACTTCCAAAGTGATGCCGTCTAACCCCCGCACTGTGCCGCCGGGGTACTCGTGAAGTCTGGGGCGCAGTTCGGCAGGGATGAGTGGGTAGCGCTCTTTCGTGGCGAAAACGATGTGGTAGAGCAGATTGGTGTATGACATCGGAGTGTCCTTTGTGAGGCTGATTTCTGCCGTCTGCTGCCGCAGACTCCAAAAATCTTCCGAGCACTTATCCACAGACTCCGCCTGCGGCTTCGTCTGTGGCTTTACTCCGCCGTCTGCTTCGCAGACTCCTGATGACAGACTTCGAGAAAAAAGAATGAGCCACTAAGAGCCCAGAGCACATCTGGGAAGAATGCTCAATCTCATCATCTCTGTGACCTTGTATGTTCAATTTGCGGCTCTGCGCTCTCTGTGGCTCAAACATTTGCTTGAAGGCAATAGTTTCTTTCCCACCAGTTTTGTCGCGTGAGGCGAATCACTCGGCCGCACCGCGCGCCGCCGGGTCGCCGCGAAGTTGCGCGGTCATGTTGCGGACGCCGTGCTTGTCGAGCAGGTGGCGAAGCGAGCGCACGGAGAGATGCAGTATCTCGGCCGCGCGCGTCTGGTTGCCGCCGGTGCGGCGCAGGGCTTCGAGCAGGTAGGTCTTTTCCAAGTGTTCGAGGTGGGCCGTCAGGTTCAATCCCTCTTCGGGCAGTTCGAGGCCGGTGGCCCCGGCGCGCGTCGGGTTGTAATTAGAGACCTTCTCGGGCAGCCGCTCAGGCTGAATCGCGTCGGTCAACTCAAGCGCGACCGCGCGCTCGATGGTGTGTTCCAACTCGCGGACGTTACCCGGCCAGTTGTAGCGCTCTAACAGTTCCATCGCTTTCGGTGTGACGGTCAACTGCCGGCCCACCTGCGCGCAGAATTTCTGGACGAAGTGGGCGATCAGGTCGGGTATGTCTTCGCGCTTCTCACGCAACGAAGGCAATTCGATCGGGATCACCGAGACGCGATAAAAGAGGTCTTCGCGGAAAGTGCCGTCCTTGACCATGCGGGCCAGATCGCGGTTGGTGGCGGCGATGACGCGGGCGCTGACTTCCGTCTCCTCGTGCGCGCCGACGGGGCGCACCTTGCGCTCCTGCAACACGCGCAACAGTTTGACCTGCATCGCGGGCGACATCTCGCCGATCTCGTCGAGAAAGATGGTGCCGCGGTCGGCGGCCTCGAACAGTCCTTTGCGGTTCGCCGTCGCGCCGGTGAAAGAGCCTTTGACATAGCCGAACAGTTCGGATTCGAGCAGCGTCTCGGTGAACGCGCCGCAGTTGATTGAAACGAACGGCTTATCGGCGCGCGGGCTGAGGTTGTGAATGGCGCGGGCGACGATCTCCTTGCCCGTGCCCGACTCGCCGGTGACGAGCACGGTCGATTGGACCTGCGCCACCGTCTCGATCATTTGATAGACGGCCTGCATCCGCGGCGAGCGCCCGATAATGTTATCGAGATTGCCGCGCTCGCGCTGCCCCTTCAAGAGCGCTTCGTTCTCCGTCTTGAGTTGCTCGTTCTCTTTCCTGAGTTCCTGCTTTTCCAGCACCTTCCTGACGATCAACTTCAACTCGTCCACGTCGAAGGGTTTCTGGATGAAGTCGTCGGCTCCGAGCTTGAACGCCTCGCGCGCCGTCTCGACCGTGGCGAAGGCCGTCATCAAGACAACCGCCACCTCCGGCGTCAATTGACGCGCGGCCCGCAGCAACTCGATGCCGTCCATGTCCGGCATCCGCACGTCCGAGACGACAAGATCGGCCGGTTGTTGTCGTAACAACTCCAGCGCCTTCCGGCCGTTCTCGGCCACGCGGACCGCGTGGCCCTCGCGTTTGAAGACGAGTGTCAGGAGTTGTCGGATGCCTTGTTCGTCGTCAGCGATGAGTAGTTGGGACATAAATGTTAGAGGATAGAGGGTAGAGGTTAGAGGGTAGAAGTTAGTGAGCGCAGCAACCCGTTGATGATGCGCCACACCTCTGTAAGTTGCTCCTGTAATTCAGCGTGTCGGTTGTGCTCCAAGTAATCAAGCCGAAGAGCCAGTTCTAAATTAATCAAGCCGAAGAGCCAGTTCTAAATGAGTGTCTAGTTCCAGCACCGAGCCCCGAGCGGTTCCGAGAAACTGCCGGAACTCGGCTTTACTCCGCCGGCCTTGTCCTTCTGCGATGTTGGCTGGAATGGATACCGCCGCCCGCCTCATCTGACTGGTCAAGCCGTAAGTTTCGTCTTTCGGAAACTGCTGGCTGGCCTGATAAACATTAACTACCAAGTTCATCGCTTTTTGCCAAGCTACCAAGTCCCTGTGATTCCTAATTTGATGCTCCGTTCCTTCCATCACAGCCTCCTCTTATTCAACGAAACAATCTACCTTCTATCCTCTATCCTCTATCCTCTATCCTCTGCTTTTCTGGTAACTCGATCGTGATCGTCGTGCCGTAGCCCTCTCGACTGCGGACGTTAATCGTGCCGCCGTGGTCGCGGACGATCTGGTAGACGATCGACAAACCTAAGCCCGTCCCGCCGGTCGTCGAGGAAGTGAAAGGCTCGAAGAGGCGTTCGACCTGTTTGGGCGACATGCCGCAGCCGGTGTCAGTGAAGACGATGCGGAGGCGGCCCGCCGCGGCGTCGGCGTTGCCATTTTTGATTTCGGCGCGCAGCGTGCCACCCTCGGGCATGGCGCGGACGGCGTTGCGCGCGAGGTTCCAAAAGACCTGCTTGAGGCCCGAGGCGTCGGCCATCGCTCGCGCGGGTTCCTCCGGCATCTCCAACTCGAACCTGTGCGCCGCGCTCACGTCCGCGCCGTTCGGCAACAAGGCGAATGTTTCGCGCAGAGGCTCGCGCACATCCGTCTCGGCGAGAGCGAGCGGGCGCGGGCGGGCGTAGGTCAGGTAGTCGGTGATGATGCGGTTGATGCGATCCGATTCGCGCAGGATGATCTCCATCAACTCGGCCTCGGCGGAGTCGCCGTCGGTCTCAGAGAGCAATACCTGAATCGAGCCGCGCATCGCCGCGAGCGGGTTGCGGATTTCGTGCGCGATGCCGGCGGCGACGCGCCCCACCGCCGCGAGGCGATCCTGCCGGCGCGAGGTTTCTTCGAGCGCGCGCACCTGCGTCAAATCCTGAAAGGTGAGGATGAGGCCAGTCACTTCACCGCCTTCGGCGTAGAGCGGCGAGATGCTGTAACCGAGGCGCAGGCGCATCCCGTCAGGAGTCAGGCAGTCGGCCTCGTAACGCTGCGACTTCTGCTCCTCTTCGGGCGACTTGAGTACCGCGTCGATGTGCGCGCGGATGTCGCCGAAGAGGATTGAGGCGTCCTGCCCCCGCAGGTCCGAGGCCTTGTAGCCGGTCATCTCTTCGGCGGCAGCGTTGAAGGTATAGATGCGACCTTCGAGATCGGTCGTCAGCAGGCCCGAGCGGATTGATTCGACGATCCGCTCGTGCAGCGCGCGCAGGTTGGCGAGCGCGTGCGCCGCCTCCATTAGTTGTTCGTCAGAGCGCGTCTGCCGCTCGGCGAGGCGCGCGGCCAGCAGCCCGACGACGAGAAACGCCACGTCATGCAGCGCGATGGTCCCGAGCGTCTGCGAGAAGGGCACGCCGAGCCGTCCGTCGTCCGCGCCCGGCAGCCAGTCGAGCGTGCCCGCGAGCGTGATCGCCGTGAAGACGCTGGCGCACCCGACCGCGGTCAAAAGCGCGCCGCGCACGCCGACGAAGACGCCGGCCACGGCAATGACGACGATATAGAGCGCGGCGTAAGGCGAGTGCAACTCGCCGCGCGCCCCGATCAGCCACGACACCAGCAACACGTCGCAGAAGAACTGCGCCCCGGCCTGCACGCGCAGCGGGGCCGAAGAGAACTTCAGCGCCGCGGCGAACCCGAGCGTGAGCAGCGCCGCGACGGCCGCAACGGCCAACTCCGGCAGCAGCGCTCCCGCGAAGCCTCCGCCCGAAGCCGACGCACGCGCCCCCCAGAGCTTGAGCAACAGCAACGCCGACGCCACCGCGATCCGCCCCGTCATCAGCCACCAGAGCTTGCGCGGCGTCGCCCCGCCGAACGAATCAAGGTTGTCCATCGTTCCGCTCATCGCGGACAAGCGTAGCATAAACCGGCAAGAGAAAAGCGTCGGCGGCGGAAAGCGTCAGAGCGGAAGGCGCGGCGGGAATGACAGCACCGCTCGGCTCCGAAAGGCCGCCACCGGCGTCTCCTCCGCTCTCTTTCGCTGCCCGATCACATGATTGACAGAAAGCAGCAAAAGCATAAGATAGGGCGCGCAAGTCGTCGGAACATTCCGCCGAGAGGTCGTCTCACCGCGCCCCTCGCGCCCGCTTCACTGACGCCTTATGACGACGTACAGGCCGAAAGTTTTCATCAGCTATACCACCAACGACGAGATCGCCGTCCGCCTGCGCGACGCGCTTTACGAACGGCTGGACGGCGGGCGGGCGGACGCTTCGTATGAAGTCTGGGTGGACAAGGAGAGTCTCACGCCCGGCGATCAGTGGCGTCATGAGATTCACAACGGACTCGGGCAGTGTGACGCGGCCATCGTGCTGCTCTCGGAACACGCCCTCGACACTGACGCGCACCCGTGGGTGTGGAACGAGGCGGCGATCCTCGTCCACCGCCGCTTCATGCAGGAAGACTTTGTGCTGCTCCCCATTGTGCTGCCACCGGTCGAGGTCACAGGCATTCAGGATCGCCGCTGGGAGCCGCTATTGCTCAAAGAGATTCAGATGATCGCTGGGCAACCGGTGTCGGAAGTGGTCGAGCGGGTGGCGGCGCGACTCGAAGAGGTCAGGCTGCGCGAAGAGGTCAGCGGGCCGCTCCACAAGCTGGAAAAACTGATAGCGGCGGACTTCAAGGACGTGGACGACGACATCGTAAAGTTTGCCATCGCGGAACTCGGAGTGCGCTGCGGGCGCTGGAAATCGCCCAAACTCCTGCGCCGCGAGTTGGCCGAACAACTCCTTCAAGCCGCGACGGAGAAACTGCCCGATGCGATGACCGAACTGGCCCAGTCCGCTTCGTTCAACGAAAAGGCGGGGATGAGCATCGTTAATCGCGTGATGGCTTTCTGCCTCAACCCGCTGGAGGTCGCGCCCCTGCCCGAAATCGCCGTCAAGCCGCGGCCCGACGAGGCGCGGGTCGTGTGCCTCGTCGCGCGCCGGCAACTCACGGGCGAGTTGTGCGTCAGGCGCGCGTGGTGGGGCGAGGAGCGTTGGTACGCGCTCAAGCCGGACGACCGCGCGGGCGAAGACGACGCGGGCGCGCTGATCTCCAGCATCTGGGACAGCTACCGGCACAAGCGCGGGTTGCCCGAGAACACGACGACAAAGAAATTGCGGGAGGACGCGGCGGATTACCTGAAGCGGCTGGCGCGCCAGCCGCTCATCATTCTGCTGCCGGC
>JBOGOY010000250.1:0-6134 GCA_050748185.1 Pyrinomonadaceae bacterium | reverse complement strand
ATCAAGAAATTCACCGACAATATTGAAAACAATCTCAACGACCGAGCGCCAAATGCTGCGAGGATGTCGGTTGAGGAAGTGAGGAAGGTCTGTCCTGAATATCCCAAAATCAGAGAATGGGAGACACGGCTCCAAAGTTTAGAAGGCGCAATGCCGAAATGAGAAAAGGAGAAGGTCGTCATGTCAACTCACCTCAAATTGCCGTACCGACGCGCCCATGTCTCGATCGCCATGGCGGCCATCGCTCTGGTCGGACTCGGATTTAACGCTCGGGCATGGCAAGAAGATCCCCCCCTAACGGTACGTAATATTAAACTGCATTGGGAAACAAACCCGCAGCAGGACGTCCGGGCATATATAGATCGCACGCTGAAGATACGTAAGGTGGGATTCCTTCCTACTACCGGGATTAGGCGTGAACTGTGCGATCACATGGTCCCCATCGAAGTGATCAACGAGTTGAAGTTAAATGTCCACGACGACGGCAGATTTCAGTATCAGGTGTGGAGCTTCGATTCAGGGCCGGGCCTGTTGATGGCCGCTGACACGACCCGGCTGGCGCAAAACGTGATCCAGCAACTGCGTAATCGAAACGGGGAGATGTCAGATGTGTTCAGGCACTTCAAAGCGCCGCTGCCAGAGCCCTGCGTCCAAACCAGCGGGAGTCCTGCCTGTTCCACTGCCACCGGTCCACGTTTACACGTGAAAGGAACTATTGAGCGGTCCGGGAGCCGGCTGAAGGCGATCGTCAGGCTGTCGTATGTGAGCCCTTCCGAAAATTTGCCGCTCGGGAGAGAGGCCAGAACGACAATCATCGTTAACCGGGACGAAGCAGGTCTCATGAGCGCGGCGGCCGATATCGTCAGCAAGATACATCAGAGCATCAAGGAAGAGATGACCGAGCCTTTCACGTGTCAATAAACTCAGAAGTGACAAGTGACGGGACCAGAAAGAGAACCGTGACAGGTGACAAGTGACGGAAGGAAAGCAGGTCTTACTTATCACCTGTCACTGTTTTTGCTTGTCACTTGTTACTTTTGAGAATAAAGAAGCTCTGGTCGCTCGGATTAAAGTACGCAAATTCCCGTCGCGCATGATGGGGAAGGGAACTTTTGCTCACCGCGCTAGCGCGCCGGTAAAGGGCAGGTGCAGATGTAGCGCATCGCTTCGGCAGCCATGTTAAAGGCGAGGTTGATCGAGCCGCCCTTCTTGCCGGCGCTCAAATCGCCAATCAGGTAGAGGCCCGGCAGACTCGTCTCGTAGCCTTGCGTCAGCGCCGGTGCTTCGCCTTCAAATCGGATGCCGACCGCTTTCAGGAAATTGAGCGGTGTCGTGCCGCCGAGCGCATAGATCACACGATCGAAGGTTTGCGCGGGGTGCTGCTCCGCCTCCTGAAAGACGGCACGCGGGCGACCGGCATCGTCTTCCAGTCCCGCGATATTGCTGCCAAGCAGGACCGTGGCCTGCCCCCGCGCTTCGAGCGCCAGCAGGCTCTCGTGGTTGACGGGGTTGAGGCGGGCAAACTCTTTGCGGCGGTAAGAGAGCGTGACGCGGTTGCCTTGCTGGACGAGGAACTGGCAATACTCTGAAGCCGTGTCGCCGCCGCCGACGACCAGACAGTCTTCGCCTTGCAAAGCCACCGTCGTGACGTCGTAATGGACGCGCGTGAAGAGCGCGGCCGGAATCCTGTACTCCGGCTTGTTCGGCTTGTCGAAAATGCCGATGGCGATCACGCAGCGCTCGGTTTGATAGACGCCGCCGGATGTCTCGACCACGAAGCCGCCGGATAGTGGGCGGATGGCCGTCACCGCTTCCTTGTAACGCACCTGCAACGCGCATTGCTCGATGATGCGATCGATGTAGGTCAGCGTCTCTTCTTTGGTCATGTCGGTCAGGCACATGACGCCGGTGCAGACGGCCTTGATGCCCTTGTAGTTGGCGAGGACGGGCTTCGCCTCGGGGTAAAATTTGCGGATGACCCAAGAGTGTGCGTCGCCCTTTTCCAGAATCAGAATCTTATCTGAGCGGATGCCGACGCCGCGCGCCTCGGCCGCCATGCTGACGCCCGCCGGCCCGGCCCCGATAATAATCAACTCATACATGGACACGTGTCCTCCCTCTGGTAAGTCGAAGGCTGTCTGAAAAGTCCGCCGCCCGATCGCTTGAGAGCGCGAGGACAATAACGGGCACGCAGATTACATGCTCTTCAGAATTAAATAGTAACCAAGAAACTCGCCGCGCCTGCTAACATCCGGGGCATGAACAAAGCGAATCGCAACTTCGAAGTCAGGCGCACCGCTACGGGGTTGGGGTTGTTCGCACTGCGAGACATCGCGGCCGGCAAAAGGATCATTGAATACGTCGGCCCGCTCGTCCCCGCGGAAGAAGCCGAACGAAGTCGCGGCAAGTATTTCTTCGAGCTTAACCAGAAACACGCCATCGACGGCAGCCCTCGCGACAACACCGCACGCTATATCAACCACTCCTGCCGGCCGAACGCCGAAGCCTTTACCACCGGCCGCCGCGTCTGGATCTGGTCGAGGAAGAACATCCGAGCGGGTCAGGAAATCACGCTCGACTACGGCGAAGAGTATTTCGACAAGCACCTCAGGCCGAAGGGATGCAAGTGTGCCCGGTGCTTCGAGCCGAAAATTGCTCTTGCGATTCCGTGACGAACTGAGGCCGTTATAAATTCGAGAGACGCGGCGACATGCTCTCCCTCAAAGGCGGCGGCGCGGGCGTAAAATCTTCGCCGGGATTGATGAACTGGTCGCGCTCGAACTTGTACTGCTTGTCGTAGAGTTGCTTGTACCGACCGCCGGAAGCGAGCAGTTCCTCGTGCGTACCCTGTTCGACGATCTCACCATTTTCCAGCACCAGAATTTGGTCGGCGCTGCGGATCGTGGAGAGCCGGTGCGCGATGACGAAGGTCGTGCGGCCGCGTCGGAGTTGGCGCAGGCCGTCCTGAATGAGAGCTTCGCTCTCGCTGTCGAGACTGGAGGTGGCTTCGTCGAGGATCAGCAGCTTGGGGTCGGCGAGGATGGCGCGCGCGATGGCGATGCGTTGGCGCTGCCCGCCGGAGAGTTTCACGCCGCGCTCGCCGACTACGGTGTCGTATTGCTGCTCGAATTTTTCGATGAACTCTTCACAGTGCGCGATGCGGCTGACCGCTTGAATCTCTTCGCGCGTGGCGTGCGGATTGGAAAAGCCGATGTTGTCGGCAACCGTCCCGTCGAACAGGAAATTGTCCTGCAACACCACGCCGAGTTGGCTCCGGTAATCTTTCAGGCGGACGGAAGTCAGATCGCGCCCGTCCGCCGTCACCTTCCCTGAGAGCGGACGGTTGAACGCCATCACCAAGCCGATCAGCGTGCTCTTCCCCGAACCGCTGGAGCCGACGAGCGCGGTCGTCGATCCGGCGGGCGCGTCGAACGAGACGCTTTTCAGCACCGGCGCGTCAGGGTTGTACTCGAACCACACGTTCTCGAACTCGACCTCGCCCCCGATTTCCGCGAGCGGCGCGCGTCGCGCATCCTCTTCGTCTTCGGTCCGGGTATTCAAGACCTCGCGGATGCGTTCAAGCCCCGCGAAGGCTTCGGTGATCTGCGTCCCGATGGCCGCGAACTGAATCAGCGGCAGCGCCAACAGCCCGGTGAACAGGACGTACATAAACAGGTCGCCGAGGGTCATCTGGCCCGTCACGACCGAACGCCCGCCGACCAGAATCATCACCACCCCGACCGCGCCGATGACGACTGAAGAGAAGGCGGTCGTGGCCGACACGCCGGTCATCGATTTAGCGATGTTGCGGAAGAGTTTGTGTGCCCCCCGCGCAAAGGTCAGTTCCTCTCTCTTCTCGGCGGTGTAGGCTTTGACGATGCGGATGCCCCCGAGCGATTCGGCCAGACGCCCGGTGAGCACCGCGATGATCTCTCCGCGCTCGCGAAACAAAGGTCTGAGGCGCGTGAAAGCGTAAGCCAGCGCGCCGCCGAATAGGCCGAGCACCAGCATCGTGATTGCGGTCAGACGCCAGTTGAGCCAGAACAGGACGCAGAGGGCGACGACCGCCGTGATGAAACTGCCGGCGAGTTGGACCAGTCCCGACCCGACCAGATTGCGAATGCCTTCGGCGTCGTTCATGATCCGGGAGATGAGTTTGCCGGTCTGCGTCGAGTCGAAATAGCTGACCGGCAAATGCGCGATTTGCGCCTGCACTTTCTTACGCATCTCCGTGATGGCGCGCTGCGCCGCGACGCCCAGCACTTGCGACAGGCCGAAGGATGTGACGGCCTGCACCAGTGTCGCCGCACCCGCCGCCAGCGCAATCTTCCAGAGCAAATCAGAGCGCCCTTTGACGATCACCTCGTCAATCAGATACTTGGTCGAGGCGGGCAGCACCAGCCCCATCGCTTGATTCAAGAGCATCAGCACCGCGCCCAAGCCGAGACGCCGGCGGTGCTCCCACACCAGTTGGCGCGCGTCGCCCCACGCGGACGACCAGCGGATCTTCTTCCGTTCCGGTTCAGCCATTACTTTTCATTCTACCTTAACCCGCATCCAGCCGAGCGCGCTCGACCTGCCACTGTCGCCCGAACTTCTGTGTTCATCACACCGGGAAGTCGAGTATTATCCGGCTGCCGTGCACTATGAATAGTAGTTTGGCAACTCCTCTGTGACTTAATAGTTGATGCAAGTTCAAACAAATCAATTAGTAAACGTCTCATTTTATTGTCCCCGTTCGTGGTCATCGGGCTAGGACATCTGACGGCGCAAGTTGGTGGGCTTTGGCTCGGTGCGTGGGCATGGCTACCGCTGACGCTTGTTTTTTGGGCAACGCTCACACTATTTATCGCGCGGAGCAGCAGGCGAGAAGCCGTCAGTCGATGGTTAAGCAAGCCGCGAGGTTCTTGGGGCTGGTTGCTGTTAGCCGTGGTTGTCGGCTTTCTCCCGTTCATTGTTTTTTGCAAAATTGGCGGCTTCTGAGTTCGGTCTGGATTTGGCTGCCGTGGTTGTTATTCGCGCTTATCAATCCGTGGCTTGAAAAAGGTTATTGGCGCGGGCTGCTGCTCGACGCCTCGGCAAAATGGAAGACTTGGGCGAGCGTACTTTATACAAGTGCGGTTTATGCGGCGAGTCACCCGTTGATGTGGGGCGTAAAATTTACCGGCGAACCGGCAGTTTGCGGTATGCCGTGTTTTCGTACATGCTGGTAGATTTATTCAATTTGAGCGTGGCGATATTTCTTAATTTGAACGTCGCACATACAACAACACGGTGAGCTAAATCGGTGCGTTGCCGAACAGACACCTATAAGTCATTGGACGTGAGGGCGAAACAGCGACTTTGTTATCACGTCGTTTAACTCAACGCTTGGCTGCCTAGTTGAATCTTTCGAGCTTCTTCGAGTATGAACTTTGTTAGCCGAAATCGAACGCATACTGTTATCCGGCAAGTGCCCATTTTACTGGTATTCGTGACCGCGCTCTTCAGCCTTCCTTTCTTAGCCTTCTCTTTGTCTCATCTCCTGAAGGGAACCAATGCCGACGGCAAAATATTCTGTTTGTGCTTCGGGCTCTTGATGCTGTGGGTCTGCTTGGAATTCGTCGCCACGCGAGAACGGATTGACATCGATCTGGACGGAAAGGTCTTGACCCGAAACGTCAGCGGCGTCTTCAGAAACAAGAAGCAGGTGATCGATTTGAGTGACATCAAAAGAATCGAGCTTGAGATCAAACGGGACGCGAGAGGGAAGCGGCGGCAATATTTATACATGTATGGTAGCAGGGAGAGGTTTCTCTTAAACAGCCCATCAAAGTTGTATCTGAATCACGGCAAACTGGGAAAATTGCTCCAAGAGGTGACACTCATCCCTTATCAAGAGCCGACGGGAGCCAATAGATTTTGACCCGCACGGGCGCGCCTGTTTGCTCTAACTCGCGGCGGACGGCCGATCAGACTGCTCTCAATCCTTCGCGATCTAAAGCCGCCGCTGAAGCTAGGCGTTAAATAGACCTCTTGCGAAAGTCATTATGGGTTGAGTTCAAAGTTGTAAATACCAGCAATCAAGTTGAAGCGTAAACTAAAACGCTTTCTTCGGTTGCGATACCGTTCAGCAAGTATGCGGAAGATTTTCA
>JBOGOY010000249.1:0-6137 GCA_050748185.1 Pyrinomonadaceae bacterium | reverse complement strand
GCGCGTAGCGGGGCCGGTCGGCCCGGCTTTTCTACGCCCGCGGCATGTATGGGAGGGCTTTCTTCACCGTGCGTACTCACTTCCCGGCCGGGGATTGAATGGTTCAACCCGCGCAACTCGGCGTGCTGAAAATAGGAGCGCATCTTAGCGTGTGCGACGCGGCGGATCAACCCTCCTTGCGTCAATTCATGCGGGGAAGATTAGCCACAGAGATCACAGAGGCCACAGAGGAGGCAAATGCGGAATGATGAATGATGAGTGATGAATGAAACGTAGGTTATTTTTCATGCATCAATTCGCCCTCATCATTCATCATTCCATATTTCTCTGTGACCTCTGTGATCTCTGTGGCTAATTTCCTGTGATTGTGAATTGGTCCCGCATTGCGGTCGTCTCACTCACGCGCGAGAAATTCCGCGAGCAGTCCGTGGAAGTGATGCACGCCGTTCTCTCGACGCACCGAATAGCGCCCGCTCTGGTAGGTGCGTGAGCGCAGGCCCCGCTGCACCGCCTCGCAAATCTTAATGTCTTCAAGTTGAATCTCGTCGCTGAACTCGACGGTGCGGCGCACCGCCTCCTGTGTGTCGTCGCTTTCCGCGTCGCGAAAGTACCACTCGAAGACGGTCAGCGTCCGCTCGGGGCCGAGCGGCACAATCAGGTTGGTCGAGTAGTTGTCCGGATAGACGTTAAGCATCAGGTTCGGGAAGACCCAAAAAAACTGCGCCTCGCCTCCGCCGTCGTCCGCCGACCGTAGCCGCTCGGGGCGCTTAATGGGTGAGTGCTGAATGGAATAATAACGGTGCGTCTCGGTGCGGTAGCGCGCGTAATCGAGTTCGCGGTTGAGGCCGGGATGGACCACCGGGATGTGATAGCCTTCGAGGTAGTTGTCCACATAGACCTTCCAGTTACATTCAACTGTCCAGTCCTTGCGCGCCGCGAGTTTCATCGCAGGCCAGTCGCGCAAGCCGACGCGCGACGGCAGGTCTTCTAACGTCTCTGTCAGCGTGGGACCAATGCCGGCGTCTATTCTGACGAAGACGAGCCCGCCCCACGCTTCCACCTGAAATTCGGGCAGGCAGTTGGCGGCCTTGTCCCAATTCTCGACCCCTTCAAACTCGGGCGTGCCCTTGAGTTGCCCGTCGAGCGCATAAGTCCAGCCGTGGTAGCCGCACTGAAAACTTCGCCGCCCGGCCCCCGTGCCCTCGGCCACCGGCCCCGCGCGGTGCCGGCACACGTTCGAGAGTGCGCGCAGGCGTTCGTCCGCGCCGCGCACGACGAGGACGGGTTCGCCCGCCACCTCGGCCGTGAAATAATCGCCCGGTCGTTCGACCTGTTCCGCGCGCCCGACGAGTTGCCACGTCCGCGCGAAGACCCTGCGATTCTCCGCGTCGAGGATTGCCGGATCGAGATACCAGCGGGCGGGCGGCGTCGCGGCCTGCGCGAGGTTCGCTTCAAAACTGAAATCTGTCACGCTCATTCACAACCCTCCACACACTTGATCGAGCGAGTTGGCGCGGCGGATGATAGCATGTGCCGGCCGACCACACGCGCACGCCCGCCTTGAGTATTGGCGCAAGCAGGAACACGTCATCCACGCGCCTCACCCGAAACAACACGAAGGAGTCAAAGCTGTTTTTGCGCTGTTTCGTGTGAGGCGCGTGGATCAGCTTTTTGTCTGTTGTGCCAATGTCGTAGGTTTCGATTTAGTGAGTTCGTCTCGACCGTGTGGAGCTATTCTGTGGTGGGGTGGGCTTCCGCTTCGGCGTACATCCGATCGATCACGTCTTTATATTTCTCGTCGATCACGCGGCGTTTGATCTTGAGCGTGGGGGTCAGTTCGCCGCCTTCGATGGTCAACTCGTGTTCGACGAGGGCGACGCGCTTGACGCGCTCGTACTTGGAGAGATCGGCGCAGCGTGCGTCCACCTGCCGCTGCATCAGATCGAGGACGCGCGGGTCGCGGCAGAGTTCCGCGTTCGCGCGCGCCTTGATGCTCTTGTGCTCGGCGTACTGCCGCAATTGGTCCCAGTTGGGAACGACGAGCGCGGCGGGGAACTTGCGCCCGTTGCCGATGAGCACCACTTGATTGACGAAGCGCGAAGACTTGATGCGCTGCTCGATGGGCTGCGGCGCAATGTATTTGCCGCCCGAAGTTTTGAATAACTCCTTCTTGCGGTCGGTAATTTTCAGAAACCCGTCGGAGTCGAACTGGCCGATGTCGCCGGTGCGGAACCAGCCGTCATCAGTGAACACGGAATCAGTCGCTTCAGGCTTGTTGTAATAGCCGAGCATCACGTTGGGGCCGCGCGTCTCGATCTCGCCATCGGGGGCGAGACGCACCTCGACGTTGCGGATAGGTTTGCCGACCGTGCCGATGCGATTCTCTTCAAAACTGCCGGCGGAGATGACCGGCGAGGTCTCGGTCAGCCCGTAGCCCTGCACGATCGAGAGGCCCGCGCCGAGGAAGATGTAGCCGAGTTCTTCCGGCAGCGCCGCGCCGCCCGAGATGAACAGGCGCATCCGCCCGCCGACGCCTTCGTGCCACTTCGAGAAGACCAGCCGCGTTGCCAGCTTATGTTTCAGCGCGAGCAAAGGCGGAACCGGTTGATGCGCCACCTTGAGCATCGCCCATTGCTTGCCCACCTCAACCGCCCACGCCAGCAGGCCGGCCTTGACCTTGCCCCCGGCCGCCGCCTTCTCCTTGATACGCGCATAGATCTTTTCAAACAGGCGCGGGACGCAGACGACTACCGTCGGGCGCACCTCGCGCATGTTGTCGCCGATCTTATCGATCGACTCGGCGAAAAAGACGCTCATCCCGTGGTGCAGGTACATGTACATCGCGCCGCGTTCGAAGATGTGCGAGAGTGGCAGCACCGAGAGCACGGTGTCTCGCTCGCCGAAGCCGAAGTGGCCCGAGCCGTCGATTAGGTTCGAGACGGCGTTGGTGTGCGAGAGCATCACGCCTTTCGGTTCGCCGGTGGTTCCGGAGGTGTAAATGATCGTCGCGAGGTCTTCAGGTCTGACGCCTGACATCAACTGGTCCAGCAGTTCGGGCTGTTCGCGGCCGAGGGCGCGCCCGCGCTCCATCAACTCGTCGAGCGTCAGCGCGCCGGCTTCCGCGGCCCCCGCCCGGTCGAAGAAGACGACCGTGTTGAGCGTCGCCGCGCCTTTGATCGCTTCGGCGACGCGCTCGTAGGAAGCTTGGTGCTGGACGAAGAGGACGCGCGCGCCCGAATCGTCGAGGATGTAGCGCACCTGCGGCGGGGCTTGCGTCGGGTAGATGGGCACGTCGATCACGCCGGCGAACTGGCAGCCCGCGTCCGCGAGCGTCCACTCGGGGCGACTGTCGGAGAGGAGCGCGGCCCGGTCGCCGCGGCGCAGGCCAAGCGCGTAGAGGCCGAGCGCGACCGCGCCGGCCCGCTCCATGATCTCGTCCCAAGAGAGTGTCTGCCAACGGCCTTCGCGCTTGTAACTGATCGCGTCGGGGCGTCGGTGGCGGACGGCGGCGCGGCGAAACACTTCGACGAGCGTGGTCGGCTCGTCGGGCGCGAGCGGCGAGCGCGGCGGGTGCGAGCTGCGGACGGGCACGGGCGTTGGTCCCCCAATGCCCGCGGGCGCGGCGTTCGTCGCGGTGGTCGTGGTTGTGGTCGTCACGTCTGTATTCATCGTCGTGCGTTCACCCCGTTGAGGAAGATGTCGAGAACCTGTTCGGCCATCGGCGCGAGCTTGTAGCGGCGCGGCGAAAGGATCCAGTTGGTCGCCATCTCATCGAGCGCGCCGAAGAGGATTTTGGCGACGACTTTCGGGTTCAACTCCGCCCGGAAGACGCCGGCTCGCTGCCCCTCCTCGAACGCCTCGCGAATCAGGCGTAGATATTCGGCGAGGCCGGCGGCCGAAAACTCTTCCATGAATTTCGTCGAGCCGCGCAACTCGACCTGAAAGACGACGGCCAAGTCGCGATCCGCGCCGAGGCGTTCGAGGTGCATCTGTGCGATGCGACGCAACTTTTCGCGCGGGTCTTCGAGCCGTTCGAGTTCGGCCCGCCCCTGCTCGATGGCCTCTGTCACGCTGCGCTCGAAGATCGAGCGCAACAGCTCTTCCTTACTCTTGAAGTAAAGGTAAACCGTGCCATCGGCGACACCGGCCACGCGGGCCACGTCGGCGACTTTCGAGTTGAAATAGCCGTTCTGCGCGAAGACGCTGGTCGCGGCGCGCAGAATGGCCTCACGCTTATCGGCCACCGAATTGTTACCGCGCGCGGAGGAACCGGGCAAAGAGCGGGCTGAACGCATCGGGCAGTAGCTCCGTCGGAATCAGGAATCGGCGAGCCGATGAGTGATGGCTCATTCAGGAAGACGAGTATAGCCTAACTCCGGCGTGCAATTCGACGCAACAGAGGACGTGTGAATTTCCGGCGCGGTCGGGAGAACAAACTACCTCCGGGGGCATGCCAAGCGCAACTTACCGGCGCGAAACGTTCTCGGCAAGCGTCTCTTCGTGCTCGCTGTCGTTCTGCGACGTGGTGACGCGCAGCGCGCCGCCGCGCAGGTTGAGGTCGCGTTGCGGGAAGGGAATTTCGATGCCGGCCTCTTTGAACAACCGGTGAATGTGGTAGTTGATCTGGCTGCGGATTTGCGGGTGGCGGCGCGGCTTGTCGGTCCAGACCAGCAGCCGAAAGTCGAGCGCCGAGTCGCCGAAGCTGAGAAACTGGACTGACGGCTTCGGCTCTTCCAGCAGAAAGGTGACACCTTCGGCGGCGCGCAGCAGCGTCTTGGTGACGAGGTCCACGTCTGCGTCGTAGGCCACGCCGACGGGCACGGAGATGCGCGCCCGGCGGTTGGCATACGACCAGTTGAGCACAGTCTGGTTGACGAGTTGCGAGTTGGGGACGATGGCGCTGACGTTATCGTTGGTGAGAATCTGCGTCGTGCGGAGATTGATGGTGTGGACGCGGCCTTCGGTCACGCGGCCATCGGGGCCTTTGACGGTCACAAAGTCGCCGATGCGTACCGGGCGCTCGAAGAGGAGGATGAAGCCGGAGGCGATGTCGCCCGCGATGTACTGCAACCCGAAGCCGATGCCGACCGAGAGCGCGGTGAACAGCACCGCGAGCGAAGTCAAATCGGCGTTAAAGGCGGCGCGCGCCGCGAGGACGACGCCAATGCCGACGATCAGGTAATGAGTCAAACGCAGCAGCGTGAACTGTAAACCCGGATCGATCCGCCTGCGCCCTGCCAGCCGCCGTTCGAGAAACGCGCGCAGCACGCGCGACAGAACGAGCGCCCCGCCGAGCAGCACCGCGCCGATGATGACGCTCGCCAATGAGATCCGAAAGTTGCCGAACACGAGCGGGCGGTTCGTGTAACTCCACACCTGCCGCAGCCACGCCTCGACATCACCCCAAGCCGACTGCCACCACCACCACACGGCCGCCGGCGCGAAACCACTCCACGTCTGTAACAAGAAATTCCCCATCACGGATCAAAACGCCTGAGCCGCCCGGCGCGCGAACGCGGGGGCGGCTCTGCGACGAACACCTGAATGTTGGCGGAGGGTGAGGGACTCGAACCCCCAAGTCCTTGCGGACGCCAGTTTTCAAGACTGGTGCAATAGCCGTTCTGCCAACCCTCCGTGACCAATTTTAGAAACTTCAGTTAGGGATACACTCCGCCGATCTACAAAACACTGAGTCAAGAGGTGCTCTTCCACACTCCCTTCATTTACTAACAAGACGTATACGCCGATTAACACAGCAAGAATATAACTTACGAGTTGTCTGTCGCTCAACCGAAGGGGTGAGTGGCATAAATAAGGCCATGAGTTGAAAGCTCACCGATTAGATTCCCTCACTGTTCATCAGCACGACGCGCCAGCCGTCAGGGTCCGCGAAGGTGTAGCCGTGTTCGCGCCAGTAGGGGTTTTCGGGTTCGACGGGGAAGTGGCCGCGTTCGCGCAACTGTTCGACTTTGCGGAGCAGCGCGTCGCGGTCGGGGACGTAGAGGACGAGTAGGTTGTCTCTGGACGGCGCGGGGCAGGGACTGCCCGCTTCGTGGCGCGTGAATTCGAGGTGATAGTAGTGGCCGGGCAGTCCGAGCATCACGCCGTCGTAGCCGGCGTGGCCCGCGAACGATCCG
>JBOGOY010000248.1:0-6142 GCA_050748185.1 Pyrinomonadaceae bacterium | reverse complement strand
AGACGCCGACGACTTGTCCCACGTCCGCCGCGTCGAGCATCACGTTGTCGAGCTTATAGTCGCCGTGGACGATTGCGGGATGATCCGTGTCGGGCGGCAATCGTTCGCCGAGCCAGCTTGCTACTTGGTCCATCTCCGCGAGGTTTTCGGTCTGCGAGCGCGCCCAGCGATCGGCCCACCCCGACACTTGCCGCGTGACGAAGCCGGCGGGCTTGCCCAAAGTTGCAAGTCCGGACTCGCGGATGTCTACCCGGTGGAGGCGTGCGAGCGTCTCGACGACGGCGCGACTGGCGCGGCGACGCGCCTCAGAGTTACCGGCAAGCGGCGGCGGCTCGGCGGCGCGCACGACGAGGCCGCGCCGTCGCTCCATCAGGAAGAACGGCGCGCCGATGACCGAAGTATCTTCGCAGAGCAGGTAGGGGCGCGGCGCGAGCGGGAACGCGGGGTGCAGCGCCGCCAGCATTCGACATTCGCGGGCCACATCGTGCGCGCGCGGCGGCAGGGGACCAAAGGGCGGGCGGCGCAGAACGAACTCGTGCGCCCCGAGGCAAAGCAGGTAGGTCAAATTTGAATGCCCGCCGGGAAACTGTTCGACTTCCATTTTCGCTGACGGATCAAAGCCCTCAAAGCCGGACGCGACAAGGCTCTCGCGCACGTAGGCGGCGAGTTGCGGCCAGTCAAGCTGCTCGCCGTCGCGGACGGGGCGCGCGTCAAAGGCTTGGTCGTTGTCGGTTTCGCTCACAATTTGATCCTGATGAGGAATAAACCACCTGCCAGCCCGCGGGGCGGCTATCCCGGCGCGCTCTTCTTCGACTCTCGCTACTCTTTGCCACTTTTCTGCCCGCGGGGTGAAAATTTTGGCCGATTAGCAATTTACATTTCAGACAACCATCGCACTACTGGGGAGAGAGTGCGAATGTTGTGCGACGGGCATGCTCTTGCGAGTCATGCCCGCCGCATCTACTCAAGCACTACCAACACGTTGCGGCCAACTGGCGGTGTCCGGCGATGACGTTCCTCACGGCTCAGAGTTTGATCCTGCCTGTCAGGATGTCTTTGAACATCACCCAGTCGCCTAACAGACTATAGAGCGGGTAAGTAAAGGTCGCCGGGCGGTTGCGCTCGAAGAAGAAGTGGCCGACCCACGCGAAGCCGTAGCCGACGAAGGGGACCAACAGCAACAACCACCAGTGGCGCGTCAGTATTGCCGCGAAAAGCACGAGCAGAATGAGCAGGCTGCCGGCGAAGTGCAGCCGGCGGCACGTCGGGTCGCGGTGCTCGGATAGGTAGAACGGATAGAATTCGGTGAAGCTATCGTAGTGTCGCTTCATCGCAGTTCCCTCGCGCGCGTTAAGCCCGAAAGATAAGGCAGGTCGTCGTGGCGTGAGCGTAGAGTTTGCCCTGTTCGTCCGTGAGGCGGCCCTCTGCCGTGGCAGTGCGACCGCCGACATGAACGGTGCGACCCTCGCATAATACACGCCCGATCCGCGCCGTCAGCGGGCGGACGTAGTTGACCTTGATTTCGAGCGTCGTGTAGCCCGCGCCGGCTGGCAGGGTCGTGTGCACCGCGCAACCCATCGCCGAATCCAACAGCGTAGCCGCGAAGCCGCCGTGGACAACGCCAATGGGGTTGTAATGGCTCTCGTCCGGCGCGGCGGCGAAGACCGCGCGCCCCTCGGCCAACTCGACGAGCGAGAAGTTCAGCAGCACGCCCATCGGCGGGCGCGGCAACTCACCGGCGACGATCTTCCGCAGGTAATCCATGCCGCTCAACTCGCGCCCGGCCTCGGCCGCCCGGTGCGGGTCATCCCAACTAATGGTGCGCGTCCGCCTGTTTTCTTCCATGTGCTCCATACCCGCCTCACTTGCCGAAGACCGGCCGGCGCTTCTGCATAAAGGCGCTGATACCTTCGGCGAAGTCCGGCGAGTGCAGACATTCGTCCTGATGCGTGGCCTCAAAATCGAGCGCGTCCGAGAGTTCGCTTTGCAGTTGGTGATTGAGCCCGGCCTTCAAGTGCGCCAGAGCCAAACGCGGGGCCGAGGCGAGGCGTGCGGCCAGCGCATCCACGGCCGCGTCGAGTTCCGCCGTGGGCACGACGCGGTTGACGAGGCCGAGCGCCTGCGCTTCCGTGGCGGTCAACTGGTCCCCCGAAGCCATCAACTCGAAAGCTTTGTGATAGCCGACGAGGCGCGGCAAAAAGAACGTGCTGCCGCCGTCGGGCATCAGGCCGATCTTGACGAACAACTGGCCGAAGACGGCCTCTTCTGAAGCGACTAAAAGGTCGCAGGCGAGCGCATAGGCATGACCCAATCCCACCGCCGGGCCGTGGATGCGTGCGATGACGGGCAGGGGCAGAGCGCGCAATGCACGGATCGTCGGGTTGACGTATTCACGCAAATACTTTTTCGCGTCGAACGCGGCGAGGTCACGCGCGGAAGCCATCGCGAGGTCCGCTCCGGCGCAGAAGGAGTCGCCCGCGCCGGTCAGGACGACGACGCGCGTGCCGTCTTCGGCCGACTCCTGCACCGCTTGCAACAGCAACCCGGCAGTGTCGAGATCGATCGAGTTGCGCCGTTCCGGGCGGTTGAAAGTGATGCGTTTGACGCCGCCCTCCAGCGCGACCAGTAGCTGGCTTCCGCTGTCGCTCATCGAAGTTGACTCCTCACTGTTTCGGTCTGCTCATTCACACGTAATAACTTAGAAGTGACAGGTAAATAGTGACAGGTGACAAGAGAGGGTAAACAGTGACAAGTAACAAGTGACGGAAGGAAAACAGTTCTTACTGGTCACCCGTCACCTATCACTCATCCCTGTTTTTGCTTGTCACTCGTCACTTGTCACTTCTGAGTAATAACGCACGAGCCACTCGGCGACGCAGCAGGTCCGCCCGTCGCCCTCGCGCTCGAGGTTGACTTTCCACGTTGCCTGCTGCGCGCCGCCCTTCACTTCTTCGAGCGACGCGAGCAGGAAACGCGCCCGCACGCGCGCGCCCGATGGGACGGGCGCGACGAACCGGACGCGGTTCAAACCATAGTTGATCGCCATCCGCAGGCCACTCACCGCGAGCGAGCGTTCCATCAAACCGGCGATCAGAGACAACGTCAGAAAACCGTGCGCGATCGTCCCGCCGAAAGGCGACTCGTGCGCCGCGCGCGCCGCGTCAACGTGGATCCACTGCCGATCTTCGGTCGCTTCCGCGAACTGCTCGATGCGCTCCTGCGTCACGGCGAGCCAGTCGCTCGCGGCGACCTCTTGTCCGACCAGCCCGCGCAGTTGCGCCAAGTTTTCCAGTTCTCTTGCCGGCATCCAAGTTCGCGCCACTCTCGGCCGCTTCGCCGCATTATCCGATCTGTTTAACTCGCACTCGTCACTTGTCACTGCTTTCAAACGATCGTGCCGCCTCCGTCGACGATGATGGTCTGGCCCGTGACGTAATTGGAAGCGTCCGAGGCCAGAAAGACGGCGACGCCCTTCAACTCGCCGGCGTCGCCGACGCGCGGGATCGGATTAGTCGCCTTGATGTAGTCTTCCACCTTCTCGATCACTGCATCGGCTAGGCGCGAGTGGAAGAAGCCCGGCGCGATGGCATTGACGCGAATTCCCTTTGGTCCCCACGCGGCGGCCAGTTCGCGCGTCAGGCCCATCAACCCGGCCTTGCTCGCGGCGTAGCCGGCAAAGCTCGGCCCGGAGACAGAAGAGACGAAGCCTGCCACCGAAGCGACGTTGATGACGCGCCCGTATCCGCGTTTCAGCATCTCGCGCCCGGCAGCCTGCGCGAAGAGGAACGCGCCCGTCAGGTTGATGTCCAACACCTTCTGCCACTTGTCGAGCGCCATCCGCTCGGGCGCGTCGCCCCACGCGATGCCCGCGTTGTTAATGAGGACGTCAACCTTGCCGTAAGCCTCGACGGTCGCATCCACGACCTCCCGCACCTGCTCCGGATCCGCCACGTCGCAGATGCGTCCCTCGGCCCGGAAACCGCGCGCGCGAAACTCTTCCACCGCCGGCCCGAGCCACTCTTCGCGCCGCGCGCACAGCATCAGCGACGCGCCCGCTTCGGCCAGTCCTTCGGCCATCTCTCTGCCCAGCCCGCGCGAGCCGCCCGTCACGATCGCGGCGCGGCCCGAGAGATCGAAAAGTTGTTTAAGGGTCGGGGTGTGCATCTTTGAGTCTTCAACCGTGTACCGTGATTTGAGAGCTTGAGACGGCCGTTGTGTGCCCGCAGCGATCCGTATAAAGTGGCGAACGCCTTTTGATACATCACAACGGGCGCGTTGTAAACGTGTGGCGCGCGAGAGGTGACACAGACTCATGCGAGCGGCGATCTTTCGTGAGCACGGCGGGGTGGACAAGCTGGAGTTGGCCGAGTTGCCAGACCCGCAACCGGGCGCTGGCGCGGTCGTCCTGCGCGTGCGCGCGGCGGCGTTGAATCATCTGGACCTGTGGGTGCGGCGCGGGCTGCCGGGCATCGAGATTCCGCTGCCGCACGTCGGCGGCTCGGACATCGCGGGCGAAGTGGTCGCCCTCGGCGCGGGCGTGACGGATTTAGAGCCGGGCGCGCGCGTCGTCGTCAACCCCGGCCTCTGGTGCGGCAAGTGCGAGTGGTGCCTGAAGGGCGAGCATTCGCTGTGCGTCGTGTATCGCATCATCGGCGAGCACACTGACGGCGGTTTCGCCGAACTGGTCTCCGTGCCCGCCGCCAATTGCGTCCCCATCCCCGCGGGCTTCACGGACGAAGAGGCAGCGGCCGTCCCGCTCGTCTTCCTGACGGCATGGCGCGCTCTGATAACACAGGCGTCTCTGCGCGCGGGCGAGACGATCCTGATCCTCGGCGCGTCGGGCGGCGTCGCCTCGGCCGCGATCCAGATCGCGAAATTCGCGGGCGGGCGCGTACTGGCCGTCACCTCTTCGGACGAGAAGGCGGCGCAGGCCCGCGCGCTCGGAGCGGACGAAGTGATCGATCGCACGCAGGGCGATTTTTCAAAGCAGGCTTTCAAGCTGACCGAGCGGCGCGGCGTGGACGTGGTGTTAGAGAATACCGGCGCACAGACGTGGGAAGGTTCGGTGCGCGCCCTCGCGCGCGGCGGCCGCCTCGTGACCTACGGCGGCACGACGGGACCAATGGGCCAGACCGACATCCGTCTGCTCTTCTGGAAGCAGGTGCGTCTCATCGGCTCGACGATGGGCACGGCCGACGAGTTCCGGCGCGTGACGCAACTGGTCTGGGAGCGGCGACTGCGGCCCGTGGTCGATCGCGTCCTGCCGCTCGCGGAAATTCGCGCCGCGCACGAAGCGCTCGAAGCCGGCGAGCAATTCGGCAAGATCGTCCTCAAGCCGTAAGGAGGCGTTTGTCAAAGACCTTTAGGGCTCACAGTGATTTTAATGTTGATCGGGGCGGGCGTGATCAATCATGATCACATCCGCCCCGATCTTTTACCGAAGGACTACGGGAGGATTTCGGCCGTGCGCCAATTCATCAACTTCTTGCGGAGCCTGAGCAGCCCCGTCTTCTGGCTCGTCATCTCGGGGCTGGGGATCGCCGCCGTGCTGCTCATCCTGTTGGCGTTCCAACTGATCAAGCCGTCCATTCTGCGTAATCTGTGGTGAGGCGTCTCAAAGCTTTTGGCCTCGTCAGTTCTTGCCCGCTCAGATAAAAAAATCCGGCATCAACTTGGCCCCCAACTCGACCGCGTACCGGTCGAAGTCCGTGACGCCCGCCGCGCGCAGCACCTCTTCGTCGATAAAGAAGTTGCCAGTCACTTCGCGGCTCGGGCGCGTGAGGATGTGGTAAGCCGCGTCGGCCACGATCTCGGGCTGGCGCGAACGGCGGATCAGTTCCTCGCCGCCGAGCAGGTTGCGGACGGCGGCGGTGGCGATCACGGTCTTCGGCCAGAGCGCGTTGACCGCGACGCCCTGCCGGCGAAACTCCTCGGCCATCCCCAGCACGCACAAGCTCATGCCGTACTTCGCCATCGTGTAGGCGACGTGCGGCGCGAACCACTGCGCTTCCATGTTGAGCGGCGGCGAGATGTTCAGCACGTGCGGGTTCTCCGCTTTGAGCAGATGCGGCAGGCACGCCTGCGTGCAGAGAAACGTGCCGCGCACATTGACGCCGTGCATCAGGTCGTAGCGCTTCATAGG
>JBOGOY010000247.1:0-6151 GCA_050748185.1 Pyrinomonadaceae bacterium | reverse complement strand
GATTATGCGGTCGGCCGGCGCAGTTTTTTTTGCGCTGGCCTGTGTCATTGCCGCGCACGCCCAGACGACGGGTAATGTGCGTGGCATCGTCAGAGATCCGAACGGCGCGGTAGTCAGTGGCGCTAAAGTCACGATCACCGACATCACGACCAATCAATCACAAACCACGCAAACGACGGGTGAGGGCGAGTACCAATTCAACAACATGCTCCCCGGCACCTACCGAATCAGTATCGAAGCGGCCAACTTCAAAACCTTGACGCTCAACGAAGTGCGCGTCGAATTGAACCAGACCAACGACGTGCCGGCCCAGCTTGAGTTGGGGCAGATCGGCGAGGTCGTGGAAGTCTCGGCCGGCGGCTCGGAACTGGTTCAGACGACCACGACCACACTTTCAAAGAGCTTCAGCGAGCGACAAGTGGTGGAGTTGGCGCAGACCAACGTCGGCGGCGCCTTCGGCGGCGGCGTCAACAACCTTGCGCTGATCGCGCCGAACGTGTCGAGTTCGGGCGGCGTCGGCGTCGGGGCGGGCGGCTCGGTCGGCGGGCAGCGCCCACGCAACAACAACTTCGTCCTTGACGGCGTTGACAACAACGACAAGTCGGTCACAGGGCCGCAGGTATACGTCTCCCCCGAAGTGGTACAGGAGTTCTCGCTCTTGCAGAACCAGTTCTCGGCGGAATTTGGGCGCTCAAACGGCGGCCAGTTCATCACCGTCACCAAGTCGGGGACGAACGAGTACCACGGCTCGGCTTACGGCTTCTTCCGCAACCGCTTCTTGAACGCGCTTGATAGCCGGCAGAAAGAAGACGGCTTCGTGCGCGAGCGCAATGTCGCGGGCACACAGTTCCTTCCGCGCTCAGACTTTTTCCGCGGCGGTGGCAACCTCGGCGGCCCGGTGATCCTCCCGATGTTCGGCGAAGGCGGCCCGACTTATTACAAGGGCACGGATCGCCTCTTCTTCTTTACGTCTTACGAACGGCTGCAGGCAGGCTTTGCGTCTGTGCCGGCCGGCATCGGCGCGTTGACTGCTAGCGGGCTGGCGACCGTTGGGGCCACGCCCGGCGTCTCTGCCACCAACCTTGCTATCTATCGCCAGTTCGTGCCTACTGCGGGGGCGAACAATTTAGGCGCCATCAGATTCTGCACTGTCCGTCCCGATGCTAACGGAGAGTGTCCGGTAGCTAACCGTGTGCTCCTTCCTATTGGCACGGTTGATTTACCGCCGCAACCGCAGTTCAACAAGCAGAACAATTTCGTCCTCAATTTCGACTTCTCGCAGAGCGAGCGGACGCAGCACCGCAGCCGCTTCAACCTGACCAACAACGTCGGCGTCGGCCTCGCCGGGTTGCCTATTTTCAACGAGGGCGTGCCGAACAAGCAGCGCTTGTTCTCCTACACGCTGCTGCACACGTTCACGTCGAACCTGACAAACGAGACGCGCTTGGCTTACCGCCGCTCTGACGCTTCGTTCCCGGTGACGACGAGTTTCCGCTTCCCCGGTCTGACCGATACGACCTTCCCGAACATTAACCTGAGCGATCTCGGCGTCAATATCGGCCCGAATGGCAACTTCCCGCAGACCGGCATCGAGAACAATTATCAGGTCGTCAATAATTTGACGTACCTCGCGGGCAATCACTCGTTCAAGTTCGGCGGCGACTTCCGGAAGATCATCTCGCCGCAGACCTTCACACAGCGCGCGCGCGGCGATTACGACTACTCGGAGGCGCAGTACTACTTCTACGACCTGACACCGGACTTTACTGCCCAGCGTAGCGTCGGCGACGTGGTTTACTACGGCGACCAAAGGATTCTCTACGCCTTCGCGCAGGACGACTGGAGGGTGCGCTCGAACGTAACTTTGAACCTCGGTGTCAACTATTCCTTCCAAGAGTTGCCCGCCGGGACGAAGCTTCAGGCGCTGAACGCCCCCTCGTCCGTGCCGGGCGTGCTCGAGTTCAAAGCGCCCGAGTCGCAAAAGAAGAATTTCGCGCCGAGGGTCGGCATTGCCTACTCTCCGGAGTTTGAGTCGGGATTGCTCGGACGTGTCTTCGGGAGCAGCGGTAAGAGCTCAATCCGCGCCGGCTTCTCGATGGCCTACGACTACATCTTCGATAACCTTTACATCCTCAGCCTGCCGCCACAAGCGCAGCAGACGATTGACGTGACCGGGCCGCCGTACGCGCCAAACTTTCTGGCGAATGGCGGCATCCCTAACGTCCTCGTCCCCACGGGCAACAATCCGGCGCGGGCTGCCACGAGCTCTTTCATTGACGATCAGGAAGTGCCCTACTCACTGACGTACACGCTCAGCTTCCAGCGCCAGTTCTTTAAGGATTGGTCCATGGAGTTGCGCTACCTCGGCACGCGCGGCGTCCACCTGCTAACGCAGAACCGCACTAACGTCCAAGCGAGGGTCTCGCCGGAGGATGGCCGTCCCGGATTGCCAACGTTCTTTCAGCGCCCGTCGCAGGCGCAACTCGACGCGCTGACGCTGACGCTGGACGACGTTAACGCGCGCTCACGCATCGTCCCCCGGTTCGCTGCCGCCGGATTCACCAATCCGGCTTTCGCCGCTTTCCTCTCAAACGGCAACTCGACTTACCACGGAGCCTCGGCCCAGTTGATCCGCCGTTTCGCTGACGGGTTCCAGATGACCGCCGCCTACACGTGGAGCCATCTCATTGATGACACCACAGCTGAGGTCTTCTCCACCGTGCTTAGCCCGCGCCGCGTCGAGGACTTCCAGAACCTGCGGCGCGACCGCGCCGACTCGGCGCTTGACCGCCGTCACCGCTTCGTCACCTCGTTCATCTACGAGATTCCTTTGTTCCGGAACAGCGAGAACCGTTTCGTCCGCACGGTGCTGGGTGGGTTTAATTTCTCCGGCACTTACACGGCGGAGTCGGGCCAGAAGGCCACGGTGCTTTCCGGCATTGACTCGAACGGCAACGGCGACTCCGCTGGCGACCGCACGATCCGCAATCCGAACGGCGTGCGCGGCACGGGCAGCACTGTCACAACATTGACTAGAACCGACGGGCAGATCGTCGGTTACGTGGCCGACAACCCGAATGCGGAGTACATCCGCGCCGGCATCGGCGCCGTCTCCAACTCGGCCCGCAACACTTTGCAACTGCCGGGCATCAACAACTTGGACTTCTCGCTCTTCAAGAACTTCCGCTTCGGAGAGTCGCGCCGCATCCAACTGCGCGCCGATTTCTTCAACGCCTTCAACCACCCGCAGTACATCCCCGGTTCGCCCAACGATGTGCAGCCGGTGAACACGGTGGGCGTCGGGCAGGTCAACACGATTAGGCCCGACACGATCAGCATGGGGAACCCCGCCGTCGCGACCTTCAACCGCGCCGACCGCGTGTTCGCCAGTAACCCGCGCGTCATCCAGATGGCGCTCCGGTTCGACTTTTAAGTATTAACTTATTCGGGATTCGCCCGCTCGGAGGTAGCAGGAAACTGCTACCTCCTTTTTTTTGCGTGCGAGAATACTTGGCAGGGGTGGCCCGGTTGTCCGTGGCGCTCAGGAGGAGGACTTGGCGGTGTCGCCCATTTTCTTGGTCAGCTTTCGGAGCCTGTCGCTCAACTCGATGATGTCATCGAGATCGCCGCTGGCCTTCAACGAGAGATCAACGTCGAGGACGTTCGCCTGTTGGAAAAGTGGATTCGTGGTGAAACTCCTGATCGTCGCAATCAGCGTGATGAGGGATGCTTTCAACTGGCCGCCGTCAGCCGCGCCCTTGTTCAAATTATCGAGCATGGCGAGAGCCGCCGCTACCTTGCTGTGCCCGGCGGCGTCAGTCCCTTGCGGCGGCTTTCGTCCCGCCTCGGCTTTGGCGAAGACGAGATTCTTTTTCAGACGGAGAGAGCGCTTTTTCAATTCATCGGTCGACTTGGCGAGTGACTGGTAGTCGAGCGTAGCCGCCGCCGCCGTCTTCCTCATCTCGTTGTTGATGGCTTGCAGGCGCAGGAAGTCCTCGTTGATCTGCGCCAACTTGACGCGCGCCTGCTCCTCGGTGTTGGCGGGCCTCCCGTGTTCCAGTGTGCGGAGTTGGTGCTCGCGGCCCATGATGTTGCGCTCACGCGCCGGGAGTCCGGTTTGCTGCTGGGCTGAAGCCGCCGCGGACAACGCCGCGATCAGAGTGAGCACGGCAGGCGCATACTTCATATAGCTGAAAGTGGAGGTGGCAAGTTTATTTTGCATGGCAAATCTCCGACGGATGGCATGACAGGTGGACTTGGAGCCAGAGGCTGTGATCGAGAGGGCGTCGCGACTAGTTGCATTTGGTCAGGACAGTCGCCCTCACCGGGAGAAGCTTTTTCCCGGCGGACATTTTACTCCTCTTCCTTCGACTTCGGCGAGTTAATCGCCGGGGTTTATTCAGCCGTGATGCGCTCCTGAAACGGAGCCGATTACTTTTGAGCCTTGCCCGTCTCCGGCAAATTCTCAATCGGCACGGGCTCGACCTCATCGGCCAGATCGAAGCCGAAGACGCGGGCGTAGAAATAGATTTCGCCGTCTAAGGCGCGCTTGATGTTCTCGGCGCGACGAAAGCCGTGCTGCTCGCCCGCGAAGGCGACGTAGGCGACGGGCAGCCCTTTGCGGCGCAGCGCCTCGACCATCATCTCGGCCTGATTTGGCGGCACCACCTTGTCTTCCATCCCCTGAAAGAAAATGACCGGGCAGGAGAGACGTTCGGTGTAGTTGATCGGCGAGCGCTCGGCGTAGAGGTCCGCGCGCTCCGGGTAGGGACCAATCAAGCGGTCAAGATAGCGCGACTCGAACTTGTGCGTGTCCCTGACGAGCGCGGCCAGATCGCTCACGCCGTAGTGGCTCGCGCCGGCCTTGAACCGGTCGCGAAAGGTGAGCGCGCAGAGCGTCGTGTAGCCGCCGGCGCTGCCGCCGTCGATGACGCAGCGGTTCGCGTCAACCAGACCTTTCTCGGCTAGAAAGCGCGCGCCACCCGCGCAGTCATCCACGTCCACCACGCCCCAACTGCCGTTCAGACGCCGCCGGTACGCGCGCCCGTAGCCGGTCGAGCCTCCGTAGTTCACGTCGAGCACGGCGAAGCCGCGACTGGTCCAGTATTGGATCCCGAGGTTGAGCGCGGTGACGGCCATCGAGGTTGGTCCCCCGTGGCTTTTGACCAACAGCGGCGGGCGCTCGCCTTCGGGCGCGCTAAAGTCTCGGTTACGCGGCGGGTAGTAGAAGGCGTGCGCGGTCTCGCCCTCTTCGGTCGGGTACTCGACGGCCTGCGCGGCCGAGACGTAGCCCTCGTCAATGTGCAGGTCGCTCGAACGGCGCAGGACCTCGCTCTCGCCCGTCTGGAGGTCGAGTCGCACGACGCGCGCCGACGCGGTGGGCGATCCGGCGCGGAACAGGGCGGCCCGCCCGTCTTCCGTGACGCGCAAAAAGGAGATGTCGGTGTAGGGCGTCTCGATGGGTTTCAGTTCGCCGGTTTGCGTGTCGAGCCGCGCGAGGCGCGAGAAGCCGCGCTCGATGTAGCAGCAGACGATCTCTGAGGCGGAGGCGAAAGCGTAGGTCGAGTAGCCGAAGACCCAGTGCGGCACGCCGAACTCGGCCTCCGTCGGGCAGATGGCCTCGGCGACGGCGCCGCCCTCTTCGCCCAAGCGATAGAGGTTCCACCAACCGCTGCGATCGGAGACGAAGTAGAGCCGCCCGTCGGGCGACCATTCGGGCTGAAAGATCGACTCTTCGGGGCCGCCCGCGACGCGCCGCGCGTTCTCGGTTGTGCCGTCCACTTGAAAGTCCGCCAGCCACAACTCGGTCCCGTCCCAAGGCATGTTCGGATGGTTCCAGCACAGCCAAGCCAACTGCCGCCCGTCGGGGCTCGGGCGCGGCGAAGAGTAAAAATCGAACCCCGCGGCGAGCACATCGCCCGCCTGAGGACTCGCCGCGCCGAGACTGAGCCGGACGATGGTGTTGGCGGCCTCCTCTGCGCCGGCGGCGTGATCTTCGCGGACGGCGATCAGTTGATCGTGTTCGGCGTCCACGACCGCGTCGGCGTAGCGCAGATCGACGCCTTCGGGCGTCAGCGGCTCGGGCGCATCGTTCAGGTGCTGGCGATAGAGGCTCTGGTTTGCGAAGTTCGCGAAATAGTCGGTGCCGTTC
>JBOGOY010000246.1:0-6156 GCA_050748185.1 Pyrinomonadaceae bacterium | reverse complement strand
TAGCCCCGGAAATATTCGGAGGGAGGCACACGGAAGGGCG
Organism: Pyrinomonadaceae bacterium; assembly: GCA_050748185.1. GTDB lineage: Bacteria > Acidobacteriota > Blastocatellia > Pyrinomonadales > Pyrinomonadaceae > JACCRA01. Next base: position 6,116 of record JBOGOY010000246.1, on the reverse strand, counting down.
AAGCCCTTCCGCACATCGGGCGGCACAGCCGCGAAACGCCGCAGTTTCTTCCTAGCCATGTCTCAAGAGACGGGCAAGGCCGCGGACCGGTGTGCCGATGGGTTGAGATTTACAAGCGCAGCAATTGATCGCGCAGGACGCGCGACTGCGCGCGGCTGACGGGAAGTTGCTGGTTGTTCGAGAGAGTGACGAGGTAAGCGCCGCCGGGCATCGGGCTGACGCGGGCGATCATCTCGACATTGACGAGCGCGCCGCGCGAGAGCCGCAAGAAGTGCGCGGGGTTGAGGCGCGCTTCGAGTTCCTTCAGACGGTAGTTGATCGTGTAACGCTCGTTCCGTGTGTTCGTCAGGTGCAGGAGTTCGCCGTCGGCGACGACTGAGGCGATGTCGCGCACCGGCAGAAGCAAGATCTCTTCGCGCTGTCTGACCGGGATGCGTTCGAGGAACGGCGGGCGGGTGGCGGCGTCATATTCGCCGGCCGCGGCCCGCAGGTTCGACACCTCTTCGCCGCGCAGGTCGGCGCGCTCCAAACGCTCGTGCACCCGGTTCAGAGTTTCGCGCAACCGCGCGCCGTCCACCGGCTTCAGCAGGTAATCGACGGCGTTCATCTCGAAGGCGCGCACCGCGTACTCGTCGTAGGCAGTGACGAACGCGACGAGCGGCGTCGCGTTCTTCCTCAGCAGGCGCACGACGCCGAGGCCGTCCACCTCCGGCATCTGTAAATCGAGCAGCGCCAGATCGGGCCGCTCGCGCTCGATCAGTTCGACCGCTTCGGCTCCGTTCTCCGCCTCGCCGACGATCTTCACATCGTCGAAGGCGCGCAACATCGCGGCGAGGAACGAGCGCGCCGGGCGTTCGTCGTCAGCGATCACGACGCGAAGTTTCAGGCTCAAGCTTTCCTCTCCTGCCGCGCCGCCCGCGTCCCCGTTTCTTCGGCCGCGAGGCGCAACCGGCCCGCCGCCGCGGCTGCCACCGGCAACCTTAACTCGACGGTGGTCCCCTTGCCCGCCGCGCTCACGATGTCGACGGAAGCGAGTTGCCCGCCGTAGCACCTGAGCCGCTCTTCGATGTTATTCAGCCCGACGCCGCGCCGACGCCCGCGCACCAGTTCGATCTCGCTCGCGCCGACGCCCGTATCGCTCACCGTCACGCACAACACCTCGCCCTGCCCCGTGCCAGACTCCTCTGCCGCCGCCCCCCGCGCCGGTTCCAGACGCGCCGTAATCGCGACCTCACCGCCAAGCCGCGACTGCGTGATGCCGTGCTTGATGGCGTTCTCGACCAGCGGTTGGACCAGTAAAGATGGCAGGCGCAGCGACAGTAATTCGTCAGGCACGTCCACACGCACCCGCAGCCGCTCTTCGAACCGCTCGCGCTCGATGTCGAGGTAGGAAGCGATCAGTTTCAACTCTTCGCCGAGCGTGACGAACTCGCCCGTCGAGCGCAGCACGCGGCGCAGCAGATCCGTCAGTTTCAAGAGCGTCGCCAGTGCGCGATCGGGCGCGACCTTGATGAGATAGCCGATCGTCGTCAGCGCGTTGAAGAGGAAGTGTGGGTTGACCTGCGCGCGCAGGGCGCGCAGTTGCGCCTCGGTGGCGAGTTTGCTGATCTCCTGTTCGCGCAGACCCTGCTCGCAGCGCTCGTGCGCGACCCGCAAGGCGTCGAGGCGCCGGGCCGTCATCACGGCCACCGCTTCGAGCATCTTCAGATCGTCTGACATCAGACGTCGCCCGCCGGCCATCTCGCCGATGACCAGACGGAAATACGGCGGCTCCGTCGTCGGGATCAAAACATCGGCCGCCGAAACTGGCGAGCGCTCGGGCAACAAGACGATTTCATCCTGCCCCGACGGAGAAGAAGCGTGTGCCGCCATCCCCGCCGCGAGGGCCGCCCGCGTCAAGACCTCCGGCGGCGTGCGTCGAGCCGCAGTCGCCAACTCCGGTTTGAAGACTTCCGCGGGCTCGCCTTCCGCCGCCCCGCCTTCAAGTGGATCGTCACTGGTCCAGAACACTTCGCGCGCCGTCAGCGCGGGCGCGAGGGTGTGGCAGACTTCATCCAGAATTGCGCCGGGCTGTTCGCAGTCGCCGATGGCCCGCCCGAGCGTCGCGCGCAACTCGTCGTAGTCGGCCCGGCCGAGCACGATCGCGTCCACTAACCAGACGGCGGCGCGGCGCAACCACGGGTACAGCAGCGCCGTCACGATCCACAACCCGAGCAGCGCGCCCACGGCACGCGGATCGACCTGCCCGTTGTCGGCGCGCAATGCCAGCAGCGGGGCCGCCGCCCCGACGTACAACCCGAACGCCGCCGTCACCAGCATCAACAGCGCCAGAGCGCGCTTGAGAAAGATGTCGGCGAAGGCGAAGCGGTAATCCTGATACAAAATCGCCAGCGCGAGCGGGATCGAGGCGTGGTGGCCGAGTAGTTCGACCGACCAACTCTCGCCGCCGACGCTCGTGTGCTGGCTCAGGTGCAGCGCCGACACCGCGAAGACGGCGAGCGCGCTGGCCCATACCGCGCGCTTCCACCCCGGCTGGCGGCGCGTGGAAACGAACAAGGCGGCAATCAGACCGACGTAGCCGACGGTGAGTACCCGCAAGGCCGTGTCGGACGGCCCGGACTGGTCCCATAGCGCCGCCCGGAAATGCAGCGCGCCGGCAAAGGCGCTGAGGGCGTAGGCCACGAACTTAATCCCGCGCGCGACGCCTGACGCCGCGGCGGTGTGGCGGCCCTGCAAGGCCGAATGCACTACCACCGCCGGGAGAAACCCGAGCGCCGCGAATGACACAGCGATGAGGGATGGGACGGGCTCGCCCGCGCCGAAGCCTTGAAGGCCGTAACTGCCGAGTGCGCCGGCGTTCCACAGCAGGCCGAGGATCGCGGTCGCGAATAACAGCCCGTTGCCCGGAAAGTTAAACAGCGCGGGGCCGGGTTCCGACTCGGCGGCGAGAGAGGTTCGCGCCGGGTGTCTGACGACCATCGCGAGCAACATCGCATAGAGCGCCGCCCCGGTGGTGAACCCGAGGAAATCGACGAGCGCGGCGATGTTGAGATAACTCATGCTGATAATGGCGGCCGAAGAAGGGTGACTTAACAGAGCCGTTTACTGTAGCGGCTGAGAGCGCCCGGTGGCAATCGAGAGCCAACGAACGGCGCGCCGCCAACAACCGGCGGTCGGTTCTGACGGTTGAGCGGGAACCGGCGCAAGCAGGCAGCGGGTTAGTTAGAGGAGATGGGTCGGGTGCCGCGCCCGCGCAACGGCTTGGTCACGGGCGCGGGCGTGCTAAACTATCACTTCACGCTGTTCGTAAACACGCCTGACCTTCAATGGGCCGTCGCCCGATTCTACTTTACCCAGAGTTAAAGGATTTTTTTGATGCACACCGACTCACCGACTGTCACCCACCGCCCTGCGTTTCGCACTCTGCCGGCGGTGTTAGCCGTTATAATCTTATGTTTGGTCGCCGGGCTAACGCCCGCGGTCCAAGCGCAGAACGACAAGCTGCCGCCCGTCATCGACCGCCAACTCTTTTTCGGCGACCCGGAAATCTCCGGCGCGCAAATTTCGCCTGACGGGCAGTTCATCTCGTTCGTTAAGCCACTGAACGGCACGCGCAACGTCTGGGTCAAGCGGACGGACGAGCCGTTCGACCGCGCGCGCCCCCTCACCAACGACACGAAGCGCCCCGTCACTTCCTATTTCTGGAGCCGCGACGGCAAATTCATCCTGTTCTCGCAGGATAAAGGCGGCGACGAGAATTACAATGTTTATGCGGTCAACCCGGCCGAGAAACCGGCGGCCAACCAAGAGGTTCCGGCGGCGCGCAACCTGACGGACGCGAAGAGCGTGCGCGCCTTCATCTACGCCGTGCCGAAGAGCGCGCCCGACACGATCTACGTCGGGCTCAACGATCGCGACGCGGCGTGGCACGATCTCTACAAGGTCAACCTCGCGACCGGCGAGCGCACGCTGCTCAGGAAGAATACCGAGCGTTTGACAAGCTGGCTGTTCGACACCAAAGACACCCTGCGCCTCGCGACGCGCGCCGCCGCCAACGGCGACACGGAAGTGTTGAGCGTCTCCGGCGACGGCTTCAAGAAGATTTACTCTTGCAGCGTCTTTGAATCCTGCGGGCCGGTGCGTTTTCACAAGGACGGCCGCCGCGTCTACATGCTGACGAACAAAGGCGACGTCGATCTCACGCGCCTCGTGCTGTTCGACTTGGAGACGGGCAAGGAAGAGTTGGTCGAGTCCGATCCGAAGGGGCGCGTGGACTTCGGTGGCCCAGTGTTCTCCGAAGTGACGGACGAGTTGATCGCGACGACCTACGAGGACGAACGCACGCGGATTTACTGGCGCGACAAGGCATTCGAGGCGGACTACAACCTGCTCAAAGAGAAATTGCCGAACAAGGACATCGGTCTCGGATCGAGCACGCGCGACGAGCGCCTCTGGCTGATCGCCGCGAGCAGCGATACCGAGCCGGGCGAACGTTACCTGTTCGACCGCGCCACCAAGAAGTTAACGCCCCAATACCGCGCCTTCGAGAAGCTGCCGCGCGAGGCGATGGCCCCGATGAAAGCCGTCACCTATAAATCTTCGGACGGGGTGGAAGTCCCGGCCTTTCTGACGCTGCCAGTGGGCGTGGCGGCGAAGAATTTGCCGCTCGTCGTTTTCCCGCACGGCGGGCCGTGGGCGCGCGACGGTTGGGGCTACGACACCTTCGCGCAGTTTTTGGCGAACCGCGGCTACGCCGTATTGCAACCAAACTTCCGCTCCTCGGTCGGCTACGGCAAGAAATTTCTGAATGCCGGGAACAAAGAGTGGGGCCAGAAGATGCAGGACGATCTGACGTGGGGCGTCAAACACCTCGTCGCCGAAGGGCTCGTCGATCCGAAGCGCGTCGGCATCATGGGCGGCTCATACGGCGGCTACGCGACGCTCGCCGGCCTCGCCTTCACGCCCGACGTGTACGCCGCCGGCGTCTCGATCGTCGGCCCCTCGAACCTGATCACGCTGCTCGAATCAATCCCGCCTTACTGGGAGGCGGGGCGCAAGCTTTTCCACGAGCGGATGGGCGACCCTTCGACGCCGGAGGGCAAGGCGCTGCTCGAAAAACAGTCGCCGCTCAACTCGGCCGCTAAGATCAAAGCGCCGCTGCTCGTCATACAAGGCGCCAACGATCCGCGCGTCAAGAAAGCCGAGTCGGATCAGATCGTGGTCGCGTTGCGCGAGCGCGGCTTTCCGGTCGAGTACCTCGTCGCGCCCGACGAGGGCCACGGCTTCGCGCGCCCGGTCAACAACATGGCGATGATCGCGACCACCGAGAAATTCCTCGCGAAGCACCTCGGCGGGCGTTATCAAGAAAGCATGACGCCGGAAGTCGCCACGCGCCTGCGCGAAATCACGGTGGACGTGAAGACAGTCGAACTGGCACGTAAGGTCGAATCGGCGGCGGTCGGCGCGCCGAAGCTGGCCAATCCTTTGCGGGCGGGGACGGCCAGTTACAAAGCCGTGCTCGAAATCTCAGGGCAGACGATCCCGATGACGATCACGACGGACGTCAAGCAGGAAGGCGGAGCGTGGATCGTGACCGAGACGGCAAAGCTGCCGTCCGGCGACATCGTTGATGTCACGACGCTTTCGCCGGACGGACTCACGCTCACCAAGCGCTCGATCCGGCAAGGCCCGGTGGCGATCGACCTCGACTTCAAGGACGGCAAGGCGGCGGGCACGATGAGCATGAACGGGCAGGCCCAACCTGTTGCGGCCGACACGGGCGGGGCGCTGTTCGCCGACGGCGCGGGCGCGCATATGGTAATGGCGGCGCTGCCCCTCGCGGAAGGCTACGCGACGACGTTCCGCAACTTCGACGTGCAGACGCAAAAGCCGAAGCTGATGCAACTGAAAGTCGTCGGCATGGAAAGCGTCACCGTCCCGGCGGGCGCGTTCGACGCCTACAAGCTCGAAGTCACCTCGGCCGAAGGCGAAGGCGGGAAGACGACGGTGTGGGTCGATAAGGCCACCCGCAAAGTCGTGAAGATGACCGCGACGCTCCCGCAGTTGAACGGCGCGACCATCGTTTCCGAACTGACGCAGTAGTAGTAGTACTAGCG
>JBOGOY010000245.1:0-6159 GCA_050748185.1 Pyrinomonadaceae bacterium | reverse complement strand
GCTCAAGGACGGCCGGACTGAGCGTTTCCGCTTCGTGGACATCTTCGTCTGGCGCGACGGTCGGTGGCAGGCCGTGACCTCGACGACTTCTCGGCTCAGGTAGCTTCGGCGGGGAGCGAACGGGCGGGCGGAAACGACGGAACGGGCGGGGGATTTTTATGTCATTAGTGGCAGACATCTTCGAATCGACGAAGGCGATCATCAAGGGCATGGCCGTCACCTTCTCGAAGATTCCGCAGGAGAAGTGGACGGTGCAGTACCCGGACGAACCCGTCACGATGCAGCCGCGCTACCGCGGGATGCACCTGCTGCACGTGGACGAGCTGGGCCGCGAGAAGTGCGTCGCCTGCTTCCTCTGCGCCGCGGCCTGCCCCTCGGACTGCATCTACATCGTCGCGGCCGACGATCCGCGCCCGCCCGAAGAGCGCACCGGCGTAGACGAGCGTTTCGCCGAGGTCTACAACATCGACTACGGCCGCTGCATCTTCTGCGGCTTCTGCGTCGAGGCCTGCCCGAAGGACGCCATCACCCACGGCTACAACTTCGAGCTGTCGGTTTACAACCGCGCCGACCTGCTAAAGACGAAAGACGATCTACTGATCACCAAGCAGAAACAATCGCCCAACTACCGCGTTGCCTTCTCGGACGAGGACGTTGATTCGGAGTACAAAGAAGTGTAAGACGTATGTCTGTTGTCGGTTGTCTGATTCGAGTGGGCAGCTTAAACTTTCGGGCCGTCGCGTAGTAGCAACGCGGCGGCTTTCGCTTTGACCAACGCCGTGATCAATCAACCTCTCATTCAAACGCACGAAGTTTCCAGACACTACCTGATGGGCGAGACGACTGTCGCCGCGCTCGATCGCGTCTCGATGGCTGTCGGCGAAGGTGAGTTCGTGGCGCTGCTCGGCACGTCGGGGTCTGGGAAGTCAACGCTACTGAACCTGCTCGGAGGGCTGGACCGCCCGACGGCGGGCGAGATCGTGTTCGAGGGTCGTGCGATCGGGCCGCTGTCAAAGCGCGAGTTGGCGCGCTACCGGCGCGAGTCGGTCGGAATGATCTTTCAGAATTTTAATCTGATCCCGACGATGACCGCTGCCGAGAACGTCGAATTGGCGCTGGCCTTCGGCGGCCAGCAGGGGCGTGAGCGGCGCGCGCGGGCGGGTGCACTCTTAGCGGATGTCGGCCTCGGGGCGCGCGCCGCACACCGCCCGGCCGAACTCTCGGGCGGCGAACAGCAGCGCGTCGCCATCGCCCGCGCCCTCGCCAACCGCCCGCGCCTGTTGCTCGCCGACGAGCCGACCGGCAACCTCGATTCGACCCGCGCGCAAGAACTGCTCGGCCTGCTGCGCGACATGGTCGGGCGCGAGCGCCTGAGCGTCCTCATGGTCACGCACGACCGCGATCTCGCTACGCGCTACGCCGATCGCACGATCCAGATGAGAGACGGCAGGATTGAAATGATCAGTGCGACATGATGAATGATGAGTGAGAGCTCTTCTTAGGTTTTTATTCATCATTCATCATTCCGTATTCATCATTTAACGTGAGGTGTCCAGATGCCAACCAGACCCGCTCCGCTGATGACGATTGAGACTCTGCGCTCGGTGCCGCTCTTCGCCTCGATGAGTGACGAGGCGGCGACCGCGCTGCGCGACCTGCTGCGCGTCCGCGACTTCCGCGAGGGGACGCGACTCTTCCGCGCCGGCGACGCGGGCGACGCGATGTATCTCATCGAGAGCGGGCGCGTCCGCATTCACATCCGCGACGCGGACGGCGATGACGTGACGCTCGCCGAACTGGCGCAGGGCGACTTCTTCGGCGAGATGTCGATCATCGACGGCAAGCCGCGTTCGGCGAATGCGGAGGTGATCGAGCGGGCACAATTGGCGCTCCTGATGCGCGACGATTTTATGGCTCAGGTGCGGCACAACCCCGACATCGCCCTCAACATGGTGAGCGCCATCTCGGATCGCTTGCGGCACACCGACGAACTACTGCGCCAGCGGGTTTCGCGCAACGTCAACGAGGAGGATGACGCGCGGATGACGTTCGGCGACCGGCTGGCCGACGCGGTCTCGACCTTCGGCGGTAGTTGGGAGTTCATCGCCGCCACCATCGTCTTCGTCATCGGCTGGGTGCTCTTCAACACCTTGCTCATGCGCGACCGCGGGATCGATCCCTTCCCCTATTCGTTCCTCGACGTGATCAACGGGATCGTCGCGGCCCTGCTGACGCCGATCATCCTCATCGCGCAGAACCGGCAGGCTAAAAAAGACCGCTTGCGCTCGGACTTGGACTTTCAAGTGAACCTGAAAAACGAGTTGACGATCACGGAAATTCTCCGCCGCCTCGACGTGCTCGAAAGCGAGCGCCTGCCGTCGTTGTTCTCCGAGCAGAACGCCTTACTTCTGTCCAACGTCCAAAGTCTAAGGTCCAACACCGACGGCGGGGCGTCGCCGTCATGACTTTGGACTTCGGGGCAGGCCATCGTATCTTAAAACCGCTCCGACAAATCCACGAACGACTTTGGACCTTGAACTTTGGACTTTGGACCAATGATCCACGCCATCCTGTTCGACTTCAACGGTGTCATCATCGATGACGAGCCGCTGCAAATGAAAGCCTACCAAGCGGTGTTTGGTGAAGTGGGCATGACGCTCACGGAAGCCGACTACTACGGCTCGCTCGGGATGGACGACGTGACCTTCGTCCGCGCCGCCTTTCAGCGGGCGGGCAGAGACTTGGACGACGCCACCCTCGCGGGCGTGTTAGAGCGCAAGACCGCCGAGCACCGCGAGTTGATCAGCGCGGAGTTGCCGCTCTTCCCCGGCGTTGTCACTTTCGTCAAGGCCTGCGCGCGCGCTTACACGCTTGGCGTCGTCAGCATGGCTCGCCGCGACGACATCGCTTACGTGCTCGAACGGGCCGGGCTCGCGCAAGCCTTCTCCGTCATCGTCAGCGCCGAAGACGTGACCGCCTGCAAACCCGATCCGGCCTGCTATCGCCGCGCGTTTGAGTTGCTGAGCGAGCGCCGCCGCCCGGCCGGAGCGCAACCGTTCGCTCCGGCCGGATGCCTCGTCATCGAAGACGCGCCGCCCGGCGTCCAGTCGGCTCGCGCCGCCGGCATGAAAACTCTCGGCGTCACCAATACGGTCACGGAGCAGGCGCTCCGCGCCGCCGGGGCCAATGTGGTCACGCGCAGCCTCGCCGACTGGACCCCTGACGCGGTCTATCACGTGTTCGGCGAAAGATAAATGAGGGCCGGGGCCGGGTGTCAGGTGTCGGTGTAAATCGTTGCTATCTCTTTCCCTAGCCCCCGACCCCCGACCCCCGACACCCGTCTTATGACTCCAGAAGGAAAGATGAAGGCGCGAGAGGCGCGCGGGCGCTTCGCGGCGCTGGTGCGGCAGCCGGAGGCTGCAATCGATCTGGCGCACGCCGCGCTGCTGATCGCGGCGGAGGAGCAACCGGGGCTCGATGTGGAGCATTACCGGGCCATACTGCTGGAATTGGGCGTCGCGGCGCGCGAGTCGGTGCTGCGCGCGCCCGTGGGCTCGAAGATCGACGCGCTCAATCGCTTCGTATTTGTGGAACTCGGTTTTCACGGCGATCAACAGAACTATTACGAGCCGGCCAACAGCCTGCTCCACGAGGTGTTGACGCGGCGCAGCGGCATCCCGATCACGCTCTCGGTCGTTTACATGGACCTCGGCCGTCGCGCTGGCCTCGAAGTCGAAGGCGTTGCGCTGCCCGGTCACTTCATCACCCGCGCCCGCGCGCCAGATGATACGGAGCACGCGCTCGTCGATCCGTTCGGCGGCGCGGAAGTGAGCGTGGACGAATGTCAGCAGCGGCTCGACTCGATGTACGGCGGTCAGGTTCCGCTGACCGATGAAATGCTGCGGGCCGCGACGCCGCGCGAGATCCTCGCGAGAATTTTAAGAAACCTGAAAGCCATCTACGCCCAATCGCAACTCTACCGACGCGCTCTCGCCGTGATTGACCGCATCCTGCTGGTCGCGCCCGGCGCGCACGAAGAGCGGCGCGACCGCGGCGCGCTGCTCGCCCAACTCGGACACTACGCCGAAGCCACCCGCGAGCTTAAGGCTTACCTCAAACACGCACCGCACGCGGCCGACGCCGAGGGCGTGCGCGAGCAACTTAAAAAGGTGCGGCTGCAACTGGCAATGCTCAATTAAGGTCCAAAGTTCAACGTCTGTCAGCGGACTCTTGACTTTGGACTTTGGACTTTGGACTGTTTAGCTTATGAAGTTTTTCGATCTCCTCAACCTCGCCCTCCGAAACCTGCGCGAGTCGAAGTTGCGCGTGGCGCTGACGGCGATGGGCGTCATAGTAGGTGTGGCGATGATCGTGACGATGGTTTCGTTCGGGCTGGGGTTGCAGCGCAACACCGTGCAGCGCTTCCGCGACCTCGACCTCTTCAACGAGATCACCGTCAACGGTCGCGATCTCTCGGCCCTCGTCTCCACGATGCTCGAACGCCCGCCCACCGGCGGCAGCGGCGAAGGACAAAGGCCCGCTGGGAGCGAAGGCGGAAAGTCTCAGAACACCAACGACAACTCGAACGGCGGGAGTGAGGCGGCGGCAAAGAAGGGGCCGCCGACGCGAGCGCTCGACGACGCGGCGCTCGCGGAGATCGCGCAGATCCCGGGCGTGGGGATGGTCGAGCCGACCGTCACCTTCGCGGCCTACCTGCGGGCCAACGGGCGAACGCGGCAGACGAGCGTGGGCGGCGCGCTGGTCCCCAACGCGGCTTCGCGTTTCAGGGGTTACGCGGCCGGCCGCATGATCAACTCGGCCGACGCGGAAGAGGCCGTGGTTGATGAAAAATTCGTGCGCGACTTCGGCTTCGCACAATCGGCCGACGCCGTCGGGCAGACGATCGAATTGCTCGCGCCGCCTGACGCGCGGCGCGGTGACGGGGCGAGAGGGAGACGGGGCGAGGGGGAGACGGGCGACGAAGGGCTGAGTTTTTTTGGCCTGCCGCTGGAAGACGAGGAAGCGGGCGAACCGGATTTAGTGGCGCGGCGCATCCGCATCGCGGGGGTGTTGAAGGACGAGATCGAAGGCGGGGCGGGCGGCGGGCGGCGCTTCCGCGGGATGTTACCGGTGGCGGGCGTGTACGTTCCGCTGAAAACCGCGAAGGAGTTAGCGGGTCAGTACAGCAACCCGCTCAACCGCGTCGCCTATCAGGTGGCGCGCCAGAGCGGACTCATTAAAGAAGGCGAGGCCGACAGCTACTCTTCGGCCGTCGTGCGCGTCAACGATCCGGCCGTGTTGACCGACGTGCGGAAGCGTCTGACAAAACTCGGCTTTAACAGTTTCTCCATCGTGGACCAGTTGGAGGAAATTCGGACTTTCTTCCTGATTGTCAACTCGGCGCTCGGGCTGCTCGGCGGCATCTCGCTGCTGGTCGCGTCGTTCGGCATCGCCAACACGATGATCATGTCGATCCTCGAACGCACGCGCGAGATCGGCATCATGAAGGCCATCGGCGCGGAGGATCGCGAGATTAAACTGATCTTCTTCGTCGAGGCGGGCCTCATTGGTCTCGTCGGCGGCGTGGTCGGCGCGCTCGCCGCGTGGGGCATCGACGCCGTCGCCAACCGCCTCGCCTATCGCTTTCTCCTGCAACCGCGTGGCGTCACCTACATCGACTTCTTCTCGCTCCCGCCCTTGCTCTGGCTCGGCGCGATCCTCTTCGCCGTCGTCATCTCGATCGTCGCCGCGCTCTACCCCGCCGCCCGCGCCGCGCGCATCGATCCGGTGAAAGCGCTCACGCACGACTGAGATAAAGGTGAAGGGCGAAAGGCGAAGGGTGAAAGTGCGGACACGCCTGCGGCCTGAAGTTCGATCAAAACAATTCACAGCGAAGCTGTGTCCGAACTTTCCCCTTTCGCCCTTCGCCTTTCCCCTTTCACGCGACTGCTCCACGGCACCACGGGCACATGCGGTACTCATCTTTAATGAACAAGCCGGCGAAGCAGAGCGGGAAGCAGATGATGAGGAGCGAGAAGAAGACGATCCAGCCGGCGGTGCTGATCTTACGGGCAACGACGGGCAACTCTGCGGATTGACAGTGCGGACAGCGATAGCCGACGAGGCTCGCGTTGGGCGCTGGTTGGGCGGCGGGCCGCG